>NZ_NHPG01000025.1:0-20754 GCF_002252965.1 Halorubrum sp. Ea1 | reverse complement strand
GCGCGTGCGGTTCGCGGCCTGTCGGCCGCTCACCGGCACGCGCCACTGCAGTTCAGGTATAAATTTCACGGCGCGCGTTCGAGTGTCGTCCGGTGAGATCGGCGCTGCCGAGTCGACCGGTCGTCGAGCGCTCGACCCTTTTAACAACGCCCGGAGCGAGCGACCCACCATGGACCACGAACGGATCGTCATCCTCGCCCACGAGAAGTTCCCCGGCCGCGCGAAGACCGCGCTCGGCGTGATGCGCTACGGCGACCAGGACGTGCGCGCCGTCCTCGACCGCGACCGCGCCGGCGAGCGCGTGCGCGACCACGTCCCGAACGTCTCGGACGCGCCGATCGTCGGGTCGTTCGGCGAGGCGCACGCGGCCGCCGACGGCGACGTCGACGCCGTATATATCGGGATCGCGCCGATCGGCGGCGGCTTCGACGAGTCCTGGCGGTCGGACGTCGAGGCCGCGATCGAGGCCGGCTGCGACGTGGTGAGCGGGCTCCACTACTTCCTCAACGAGGACGAGGAGCTCGCCGCGCTGGCCGCCGAACACGGCGTCGACCTCGTCGACGTTCGCGAGCCGGACGACGACCTGACGGTGGCGACGGGCGCCTCCGGCGACGTCGACGCCGACGTGGTGTGTACGGTCGGCACCGACTGCTCGGTCGGGAAGATGACCGCCTCGCTGGAGATCGTCGCCGCCGCCCGCGAGCGCGGGATCGACGCGGCGTTCGTCCCGACCGGCCAGACCGGGATCATGATCGCCGGCTGGGGGAACCCGATCGACCGCGTCGTCTCCGACTTCACCGCCGGCGCCGTCGAGGACATGCTCGTCGAGGTCGGCGACGACTACGACCTCCTCGTCGTCGAGGGGCAGGGAAGCATCGTTCACCCCGCCTACTCGGCGGTCACCTGTGGCATCCTCCACGGCTCGATGGCGGACGGGCTGGTCCTCTGTCACGCCGCGGGGCGGGAGGCGATCCACGGGTACGAGTCGTTCGCGCTCCCCTCGCTTCCGGAGTACGTCGACCTCTACGAGGGGCTCGCGGCGCCCGTCCGCGAAGCGAGCGTCGTCGCCGGCGCGCTCAACACGAAGGACGTCGACGACGACGAGGTGGCCGCCGACGCGGTCGACGCCTTCGGCGACGCGGTCGGCGCTCCCGCCGCCGACCCCGTCAGAGACGGCGCCGACGGGATCGTCGACGGGATCGTCGAGGCCGGGCTCGGCGGGGAGACCGTCGACAAATGAGCCTCGACACGGCGTTCGAGCGGGTCTCGCTTCCCCTCGAGGACCCGTTCACGATCTCTCGTGGCACCCAGACGGAGGCCGAGAACGTGATCGTCCGGATCACGGACGAGGGCGGGATGACCGGCGTCGGCGGGGCCGCCCCGTCGGCCCACTACGGCGAGACGGCCGCCACCGTCGAGGCGGTGCTCCCGGACCTCCTCGCGGTCGTCGAGTCCGTCGGAGACCCGCACGCGATCCGCGAGATCGAGTCGCGGATGGCGGCGGCGATCGGCGGCAACCCGGCCGCCCGGGCCGCCGTCTCGATCGCCGTCCACGACCTCGCCGCGAAGCGGCTCGGCGTCCCGCTCCATCGGCTCTGGGGGCTCGACGCGTCGGCCGCGCCGGCGACCTCGTACACCGTCGGGCTCGACGAGACGGAGCGCGTCCGGGAGAAGGCCGCGGCCGCGGTCGAGGCCGGGTACCCGATCCTCAAGATCAAGCTCGGCACCGACCGGGACCGCGAGCTGATCGACGCCGTCCGAGCGGCCGCGCCGGAGGCCCGACTCCGCGTCGACGCCAACGAGGCGTGGACGCCCCGCGAGGCGGTCGCAAAGAGCGAGTGGCTCGCCGACCGCGACGTGGAGTTCGTCGAGCAGCCGGTGCCCGCCGCGGACCCGGAGGGGCTCCGGTTCGTCTACGAGCGGTCCGCGCTCCCGATCGCCGCCGACGAGTCGTGCGTGACGCTCGACGACGTTCCCGCGATCGCCGACCGCTGCGACATCGCGAACCTGAAGCTGATGAAGACCGGCGGCCTGCCCGAGGCGAGACGGATGATCGCCGCGGCGCGAGCCCACGGGCTGGAGGTGATGTGCGGCTGCATGATCGAGTCGAACACGTCGATCGCGGCGGCCGCCCAGCTCGCGCCGCTCCTCGATTACGCCGACCTCGACGGCTCGCTGCTGCTCGCCGAGGACCCGTATGACGGGATCGGGATGGGGAACGGTGAGATCCGGCTCGAAGGACAGGAGCGGGCGGGGACCGGAGCGCGCTCGGAGTGAGGCCGGAAGCGAGAACGGCGGCGGCGACCGGCGCCCGGCTTCGTTAGTTCCGCGGCTCGTCGGCGTCGACCTCCGACTCCTCCAGTTCGACGTCGACCTCCTCGTCGGCACCGGAGTCCCCGTCGAGGTCAGCCTCGAGGTCGTCCGCGTCGATCTCCGATTCGATGTCCGCCAGTTCGTCCTCGACTTCCTCGTCGGTCGCGCCCCCGCTGTCGCTCTTCGGCTCGCCCTTCCCGAGCTCGCCCTTGAGCGTCTCCAGTTCGGCGTCGACCTCGCTGTTCGTCGAGAGGCTCTCCAGCTCGCGGTCGATGCTGTCCTTGTCGGAGAGCGCGTCCTCGAACGCGCCGGACTCCTCCAGCTCGTCCATCGCCTCCGCGCGCGCCTCCATCTCCTCGGTCCGCTCCTCGGCGCGCTCGATCGACCGGCTCACGTCCTCCATCTCGTCGCCGACGCCGGTCATCGCCTCCGAGACGCGCGAGGACGCCTCCGCGGCCTCATAGCGGGCCTTCATCGTCTCCTTCTTCGTGCGGAACTCCTCGATGCGGTTCTGCAGCTTGTTCTTCTTCTCGACGAGCTGATCCTGGGTGTCGTTCAGCTCCGCTATCTGCCCCTCCAGCTCCTCGATCTGGGCCATCTTCGACTTCTTCTTCTCGAGGGCCTTCCGCGCGAGGTCGTCGCGGTCCTGTTGGACCGCCTCGCGGGCCTGTCGGTTGTGCTTCTCGACGTTCTCCTCGAGCTTGCGCTTCTGGATCTCCAGGCGCTTCTTCTGGGTCGTCAGGTCGGCGATACCCTGCTTGACGTCCTGCAGCTCGTCGCGCATCTGTTCGTACGAGTAGTCGAGCGACTCCGTCGGATCCTCCGCCCGGTTCAGGAGGGCGTTCACCTTCGAGCGGATGACGTAGGAGGCGCGCGAGAGGATTCCCATAGTCCGTCATACGCGTTCCACCCGTTAAAACCTCATGTGGTTCGCGGCCCCGCGTCGGACCGAAAGGAGACCGAATTGAGGCCGAAAACGCCCGGAACGGGGGCGAGATCCGGCCGTCGGCACCCGTCGGTCGCCAGCACCTGAAGATTTATTCGGGGTGTTGTACTATTTCGCGCATGGATATCGGCGTACTGACCGTTCCATTGGGCGGAGAATCGACCGAAGACGCGGCCGCGTACCTCGACTCCATCGGGGTCGACGCGGTCGAACTCGGCGTCGGGGGGTGGCCCGGCGAGGACCACGTCGACCGCGAGTCGCACCTCGCCGACGAGGCCGCGCGCGAGGACCTGCTCGGCCTGCTCGACGAGCACGACCTCCGGATCTCGGCGCTGGCGACCCACAACAACCCCCTCCACCCGGACGAGGAGCGCGCCGCGGCGGCGGACCGCGAACTCCGGGAGGCGATCGAGCTGGCCGACCTGCTCGGCGTCGGCACGGTGACCTGCTTCTCCGGGCTCCCCGCGGGCGCGCCCGGCGACTCGACGCCGAACTGGGTCACGGCGCCGTGGCCGAGCGAGCACGCCGACGCCCACGAGTACCAGTGGGACGAGGTCGCGATCCCGTACTGGAACGACCTGGCGAAACACGCCGACCACCACGGCGTCGACGTCGCCATCGAGATGCACCCGAACATGCTCGTGTACGAGCCGACCGGGATGCTCGCGCTGCGGGAGGCCACGAACGAGCGGATCGGCGCCAACTTCGACCCCTCGCACCTCTACTGGCAGGGGATCGACGTCACCGAGGCGATCCGGTTCTTGGGCGAACGCGACGCGATCCACCATTTCCACGCCAAGGACACGAAGGTGTACGACGCGAACGCCCGCGTGAAGGGCGTGCTCGACACGGCGGACTACACCGCGGAGGCCGACCGCTCGTGGCTGTTCCGCTCGATCGGCTACGGCCACGACGAGGCCCACTGGAAGGACGTCGTCTCGACGCTCCGGATTGTCGGCTACGAGGGCGCGCTCTCGATCGAACACGAGGACTCGCTCACCTCCTCTCGCGAGGGGTTAGAGAAGGCGGTCGACGTGCTCGATCGGGCCGTCTTCGAGACGCAGCCGGGCGACGCGTACTGGGCGGAGTAAGACGGAGGACGCAATCATGACACGGGAACCACTCAAGATCGGCGTGCTGGGGTATCGCTTCATGGGCAAGGCGCACGCGAACGCGCTGGCGCGGCTTCCGATGTTCTTCCCGGACGCGCCCGACGTCGAACGTCACACGCTCGTCGGGCGCGACGAGGGGGCGCTCGCCGACGCCGCGGACCGCTTCGGCTTCGCGCACACCGCGACGGACTGGGAAGACGCCCTCGACGAGGTGGACGTGTTCTACAACCTCGGGCCGAACCACGTCCACGCGGAGCCGTCGATCGCGGCCTTGGAGGCCGGCGTTCCGGTCCTCTGCGAGAAGCCGCTCGCGCCGACCCTGGACGAGGCGGCGGCGATGCGCGACGCCGCGGCGGACGCCGACGTCCCGGCCGGCACCGCGTTCAACTACCGGTTCGTCCCGGCGATCCGCTACGCGAAGGGGCTGATCGAGGACGGCGAGCTCGGCGAGATCCGGCAGGTCCGCGGGCGGTACCTCCAGGACTGGCTCGCGGACCCCGAGGCGCCGTGGGCGTGGCGCATGGACGCCGACATGGCGGGCTCGGGCGCGCTCGGCGACCTGGGCGCGCACACGATCGACCTCGCGAGCTTCCTCGTCGGCGACGAGGTCGGCGGGATAGACCGCCTCTCCGGCCACCTGCAGACGTTCGTCGACGAACGGCCCGTCTACGAGGACGGCGGCGACGTCGACGAGGGCAGCGAGGGCGGCGATGGCGGCGACGCCGCAGTCGCGGAGTACCGCGACGTGACCGTCGACGACGCCTACTCCGCGCAGGTCGCCTACGAGTCGGGGGCGATCGGGACGTTCGAGGCGACCCGGTTCGCGACCGGGCACAAGAACGACCACGCGATCGAGGTCCACGGCTCGAAGGGGAGCCTGAAATTCTCCTTAGAGCGACTCAACGAGCTGGAGGTGCTCCGCGAGGGCGACCGCGGCTACCAGACGGTGCTCGTCACCGACGAGACGGACCCGTACGTCGACCGGTGGTGGCCCCCCGGTCACGTCATCGGGTGGGAGCACACCTTCGTCCACGAGAACTACGAGTTCTTACGCTCTGTGTCCACAGGAAATATACCGGACACGTTCCCCACTTTCGAGGATGGGTATGAGGTCCAGCAAATTCTTGAGGCGATCACAGAGGCCGACAAACGTGGGGAATGGGTGAATCTGTAGCCGCGAGACGCTGCGGCGTTCCGAAGGCACACCGCGGTGTGTGTTGCGTCAACAAACCCTGAT
This sequence comes from Halorubrum sp. Ea1, assembly GCF_002252965.1. Lineage (NCBI taxonomy): Archaea > Methanobacteriati > Methanobacteriota > Halobacteria > Halobacteriales > Haloferacaceae > Halorubrum > Halorubrum sp. Ea1. The sequence continues at coordinate 15,146 of NZ_NHPG01000025.1, read as the reverse complement.
ATCTAACTATTCTCGTTGATTCGCTCGGCGACCCGGTCCGCGATCTTGTCCATCAATTCGTCGCTTTCCATAATCGCGTCCATATTCTCATCAAGCGCCGACTCGACCACCTCGATCTCTTCCATCGTTTCGCCGCCTTGTGGGTCGGCCTGCTTGTACGACTCTTCGATCCCTTCCGTGATTTGCGACTTCGCGTCTTGTGCGTCCGGTGTGTATACCGTCCCACAGCCCGGGCACGCCTTCGCCGACCCCGGCAGTGGTTCGTCACAGGTGATACACGTCGCTGGGGTCAGCGCCGAGTCGTCTTTCTCCACTTCGTACCCGTGCGATTCCTCCACAGCGAGATTGAACTCTTGGTCCGACAGGTGTTGGTAGGTCGTTTCCATCACTCGCGAATCCTGATTGTGACCGATGAGGAACTTCACCTTCGAGTCGTCCATATCGTAGTCGCGTTTACATGTCGTCACGAAGAAGTGCCGGAACGCGTGAGGGTTCACGTCCTTCTCAACGTCCGCTCGATCGGCGAGTACTTTCAGCCGGGTCATGAGTGATGTGCGACCGAGATAGTCGCCCGCAGACACACCATTCGGCCGGTTCGATCCCGGCAGCCCGGTGATGAGGTAGTCGTCGGGATCACCGGTCGGGTGTGAGCGTGTCCATTCACAGACGGCTTTCTGTGCGCCTAGTAGCGGTCGTTTCTCGCCGATCTTGTCGGCTCCCTTGAGTCCTAAATCATCGGTGTTCAGCCGGTACCGGCCGCTTTCCCCCTCTTTGGGATCCACGTCTTTCAGCCGAAGGGTTTGGATCGCTCGGACACGTTGGCCCGTGTACGCCAGCATATCGATGAGGCACTGGTCGCGCCAGTTGGAACACGCGCTTCGCATCGCCTCCACGTCGTCGCCAGTGAGCACGTCCTCCGGCTCGATCGTCCCGTTCGGGTTCTCGACTTTGACGAACACGATCCCGTCCGGGTCCGCGCGGGCGGCGTCGCCGTGGTAGCGAAGGAATTTGATGAGCGCCGACTGTCGCTGTTTGATCGTCTTGTCCGCGAACCCGTCGTCCTTCCACGTCGCGAACTGTTCGTTGAACGTGCCGGTCGACACGTCGAGTAGATCGTCGTCGAGTTCGTCCGTGAGCAACCGCAGCGCGCGCCCGTAGGACACAAGCGTCGACGCCGCTTTCGTGTCGATCTTCCCGTTCTTGGTGTGTTGATACCCCAAATCCTCCGGATCAAGCGCGCGGAGGAACTCGGTGATAGCGTCGGCGTCGCCGTCCGGAAGTTTGGACACGCGCTCTTTTTCGGATTCGTATCGGTGTCGCGGATCCGTTGCTCGTCCCATACTCCACCGTCTCATGCGAACATCTTGTAATTTATCCAAGACCATATACGTATGAACCATAAGTTCCTCTCGGCGGTCGCCGAGGGCGGCGAGTTCTCGCCGTCGTTCGCGGAGGGGTACGAGGTTCAGAAGACGCTCGACGCGATCGAGCGCTCCGACGAGCGCGGCGAGTGGGTGTCGGTGGAGTAGGTCGCGGCTCGGTTCGATTCGTCCTCGCGCTCGTCAGAACCCACCGCCGCCGCCGAGCGGGTCCGCTCCCGGCTCCTCCTCGGCCCACTCGCTTATCGCCGAGTCCTCGCCGTCGTAGGTGCCGAGGGTCTCGCGGGTGTCGAACGCGACCGGCTCCCAGACCACGTCGAACTGCTCGTTCCCGGTCGCGTTCGGCACGACCACGCGATCGCCGGGCTCGACGACGCCGTCGCCGGGCCAGGCCCCGAACTCGACCTCGCCGTCGGGGTCCTCGCCGCGCACGTACAGCTCCTCGGCGGCGACGGGGTCTGGCCCGGCGGCGACGACGACGATGTCGCCGCCCTCGCGTTCGACCTGGAACTCCGCGTCCGGCGGCGCGACCCCGTCGATCAGGCCGAACATCGCGGCCCCGACGATCGCCAGCAGCAGGACGACGACGCCGACGAGCAGCCCCGTGCCGGCTATCGGGGTGAACCCCCGCTCGTCGTTCCGAAAGGCGCGCATTCGACTACCGCTCCGCCCGGCCCGGTATAAGTGTTTACCCGCCGCTTATCAGACAGGAGAACGAGCTGACGCCGACGCCGACCCGGCGAGGCCGACTCTCCCGTCGTCGGTCCGGGCGGGCGTCGCTCCCGAACCGGAACCCCGTTATTCCACCCGGCCGAAAGGCGCACGTGACTTCGTGGATCGACGATCCGGCCGGGGGGCGGGCGCGGGGACCGGGCGGGCTCGCTCGCGCTTGGGTCGAGGCGCTCGGCCGGCCGCGCCGCCTCTTCGCCAACGGCGTGTCGCCCGGCGATCAGGCGCCAGCGCTGACGTTCGCGGTCGCCGTCGCCGGCGCGTTCACGCTCGGGTGGGTCGTCGCTGACCCCACCGCAGTCCCCGGAATCGTCGTCTCGGTGCCCGTCTCCGCGCTCGTCGCCTTCCTCGTCGTGGTCGCGCTCGCGGCCCCGGTCGGGCTTCACCTGACCGCGGCGGTCGCGACGGTGAGCGTGATCCTCGCCAGCGTCGAGGTGCGCGACGGGCTCTCGCTCCGCGACCGCGGCGGGGTCAGCGAGACCGTACAGGTCGTCGCGTACGCCAGCTCGCCGATGGCGCTCGCCGGGCCGCCGGTCCCGGCGCTGCGGATCGCCTGCGGCGCGTACGCGGCCGCTCTCCTGCTGATCGGGTTCCGCGTCGTTCACGGGACCTCGTGGCCGCGCACGCTCGTCGCCGGGATTCCGCCGGCGCTGCTCGGCTACGGCGTCGGCTACCGCGTGATCGCGTCGGCTCGAACCCTCTTCGCGTGAGCCGCCCGGCGGTCGCCGAGGCGGCCGAACCGGTCGCGGCAGGGCCGGGCCGAGAGTCGCCGCGGCGACCGTTTCCGCCGAGAGGCTCCCGCGAGGCTTTCGACAACCGTTTTAGGCACGAGGCTCTCGGTGTACTCAAATGGGATCTTGCATCATCTGTGGCGTCGACGTCGACGGCGGCGGGCGTATCTGCGACCCGCACCAGGAAGACGTCGTGTTCGACTACCGCGGAAACTCCCCCGACCAGCTCGTGTCCGACCGATTCTACCGCGGCGTCGTCGACGGCTACGCCGAGTTCGGCGTGTTCGTCGACCTCGCCCCGGGCGTGACCGGCCTGCTCCACCGGTCCGAGCTGGACCGACGGCTCGACAGCCTCGACTGGGAGCCCGGTGACGAGGTGTTCGTCCAGGTGAAGGGCGTCCGCGACAACGGGAACATCGACCTCGCGTGGTCGATCCGACAGGCCGACCGCGAGTTCCGCGGCGTGCTCGTTCAGGACGGCGACACGGAGTTCCTCCCCGAGGAGGACGGCGACGACGCGGGCGAGGAGGCGACCGAGGACGACCGCGCCACCGACGAAACGACCGAAGATGTCGTCGACGAGACGACCGAAAACGAAGGCGCCGTCGACGAAACGACCGAAGACGTCGCTGACGAGACGACCGAAAACGAAGGCGCCGTCGACGAGACGACCGAAGATGCCGCCGACGAGACGGAGGGAGACGCGGCCGACGACGCGACCGGGCCTGACGAGACGGGCGACGCTGACGAGGGCGAGAGCGTCGACGCCGAGCCGGTCGAGGACGCGACCGACGCCGAGGAGTCAGCGTCGAGCGAATCCGAGTCACCCGACGCGACGGACGACGACGAGCCCGACGAGCTCGACGACGACCGCGAACGCGTCGAGATCGGGACTCTCTCCGAGGCCGTCGGCGACGCGGTGCGGATCGACGGCGAGGTCGTCGGCGTCCGACAGACCGGCGGCCCCACCGTCTTCGAGGTGCGCGACGAGACCGGCGTCGTCGACGTGGCGGCGTTCGTCGAGCCGGGCGTCCGGGCGTACCCGGACGTCGAGGTCGGCGACGCGGTGCGGATCGACGGCGAGGTCGAGAGCCACCGGGGCGACGTGCAGGTCGAGTCCGAGGCGCTCGTCCTCCTCGAGGGCGAAGACGCGGAGTCCGTCCGCCGCCGGCTCGCGGAGGCGCTGACCGACGAGGCGCGTCCCGAGGGGCTCCAGCCGCTCGCGGGCGACGAGACGGTCGCCCAACTCGCCGACGGACTGCTCGACGCCGCGGAGGCGGTCCGCCGCGCGGTCCTCGAATCGCGCCCGATCGTCGTGCGCCACCCCGCCACCGCCGACGGCTACGTCGCCGGCGCGGCTATCGAGCGCGCCGTGCTCCCGCTGATCCGCGACGAGCACGCCAAGAGCGACGCCGAGTACCACTACTTCACGCGCCGCCCGCTCGACGACCCGGTGTACGGGATGGACGCGGCGACGAACGACGCGACCCGCATGCTGCAGGACCGCGACCGCCACGACGAGAAGCTCCCGCTGTTCCTCCTCGTCGGCACCGGTTCGACGGTCGAGTCCGCCGACGGCATCGACCTGCTCTCCGTCTACGGCGTCGACGCGGTCGTCGTCGACGCGGAGGTCGCCGACCCCGAGACCCGCGAGGCCGTCGACACGCTCGTCTCGCCGGAGATCGAGTCGGTCGAGGGCGACCTCTCGACGGGCGCGCTGGTCGCCTCGCTGGCGTCCGCGATCAACGACGAGATCCGCGCGGACCTGCGGCACCTCCCGGCCGTGAGCTACTGGGCCGAGACGCCCGACCGCTACGTCGACCTCGCCCGCGACGCGGGCTACGACGTCGAGCGCGTCGCGGAGCTCCGCGAGGCGGTCGCCCTTGAGGCGTACTACCAGTCGTACCAGGACAAGCGCGAGCTCGTCGCCGACCTCCTCTTCGAGGACGGCGGCAACCTCGCGGCGCACGTCTCCGAGCAGTTCCGCGAGAAGCTGGAGACGGAGGTCGAGACCGCGACCGCCAACGTCGTCACCGAGGCGGTCGACGGCGTCGAGTTCGACGTGCTCGACACCGACGGCTACACCCACCGGTACGACTTCCCGCCGACGCCGCTCCTCCTCGACGACCTCCACCGCCGGCGCGCGAACGGCGAGGCGCACGCGACCGTCGGCATCGGCACCGACGAGCTGTACATCCGAACGAGCGAGGGCGTCTCCGTCCGCGACGTGGCCGAGCGCGCGGCCGAGCTCGCGCCCGCCGCCGACGTCACCACCGCTGGGCTCCGCGAGGGCAAGATCGAGTTCCTCTCGGGCGAGCGGGACGCGGTCGAAGATGCCGTCGTCGCCGCCGTGGCCGAGGCGTTCTGAGCGGGGCACCGCCCCGGTCGCGCTCGGCGAGCGCACTCACCGCCGCGTGAACGGTCCCGGCGGGAGGATGAGATCGTCGAGCTCGGAGAGGTGTTTCACGTTGAAAACGACCTTCAGCTCGTCGCTCAGCGGGTAGCCGTTACACGAGAGCCGGAACCCCCGCTCGGCGAGCTCGTCGGGCATGATGTGGTTCGCCGGCTGCGAGAGCTCCCCCTCGACGAGGTACACCGCGCAGTTCGCGCAGGCGCCGCCGCGACAGGAGAACGGCCACTCGAACCCGCGGTTCTCCGCCGCCTCTAACAGGCTCTCGTCCGGCTGGACGAGCAGGCGCCCGTGCTCGGCCGCGCCGAGGTCGGCGTGCGACGCCCGCCGGAAGAGGTCGTCGTCGTCGAGCGACCAGCCGTAGTCGGCGAGCGCGTCGTAATCGAGGAACTCGACGCGGGCCGGCTCCACCTCGGCGGCGTCGCCCTCCTCGTCGGTCAGGTCGACGTCGGCGGCGGCGACCGCACCGTCGTCCCCGTTTCCGTTCCGCTCCCGCTCGTCGAGCTCCCGATAGGCGCGCCTGACGAGTTGGAACTCCTCGAGCGTCCCGCCTCGGTCCGGGTGCGCCTCCTTCACCCGGTCGCGGTAGGCGCGCTCGATCGCGGCCTCGTCGGCGTCCTCGTCGATTCCCAACACCTCGAACGGCGAGACCATTCCCTACCGAGACGTAGTCGAGTGACGCACATAAACGCCCCACAAGGCGGCAGCGCGGGGAGGCGAACCGGCCGGGGGTCGGTCCGCGAGTCGATGGTTTAAGAGCCGCGGCGCCGAGGGATCGCGTAATGGGAAACGCGGACTTACGCGACCTCGCGGCGATCCGGGACGTCGCCTTCGACGACATCGAGGGGAGCGTCGTCGCGGTCGACGCGCACAACTGGCTGTACCGGTACCTCACGACGACGGTGAAGTGGACGGCCGACGAGAAGTACACCACCGCCGACGGCGTCGAGGTCGCGAACCTCATCGGCGTCGTCCAGGGGCTCCCGAAGTTCTTCGAACACGACCTGATCCCGGTGATGGTGTTCGACGGCGCCGTCACCGACCTGAAGGCCGACGAGGTCGCGGACCGACGCGAGAAGCGCGAGCGGGCCGAGGACCGGCGAGCGGCGGCCGAGGAGCGCGGCGACGCCGTGGAGGCCGCCCGACTGGAGGCCCGCACCCAGCGGCTTACGGACACGATTCAGGAGACGACGCGCGAGCTGTTACGCCTGCTCGATGTGCCGGTCGTCGAGGCCCCGGCCGAGGGGGAGGCCCAGTGCGCGCGCATGGCGGCGACCGGGACCGTCGACCACGCCGGAAGCGAGGATTACGACACGCTGCTGTTCGGCGCCCCGACGACGCTCCGACAGCTCACGAGCAAGGGCGATCCGGAACTGATGGAGCTCGCGGCGACGCTCGACGAACTCGAACTGGACCGGCAGGGGCTGATCGACGTCGCCATGCTGTGCGGCACCGACTTCAACGAGGGCGTTCACGGCGTGGGGCCGAAGACCGCCGTGACGGCGGTGAAGGAGCACGGCGACCTCTGGGGCGTCCTCGACGCGCGCGGCGCCGAGATCCCGAACGCCGCGGAGATCCGCGAGCTGTTCATGGACCCGCCGGCGGCCGACGTCGCCGTCGACGCCGACGTGAACCCCGACGTGGAGGCCGCCCGCACCTACGTCGTCGACGAGTGGGGCGTCGCGGCCGACGAGGTCGAGCGCGGGTTCGAACGCATCAGGGAGTCGCAGGTCCAGACCGGACTCGACCGGTGGTCGTGAACGGCGGGGCCTCGGCGGTCGCGATCCGCCGCGCCTCCCCGCGTTGCGGACGAGCGGAGCGGCGAGAAGCCGGCGCGGTGGCCGCGAACATACCTTTTATTTCCCCTCGCGGGAAGGGAGAACCACACGTGTCGTGGACCACTTCTCGACCGCGGATCCCGCCGGTCGGCGTCTCCCGGGGGCGGGCCAGCCGCGACCGCACGGCGCGGACGTGCGGGTCGGACCGAGTGTCCCACGACGACCCCTTTCACCAATGAGCTTCGAAGTTCCCGACGAGTTACGGTATCTGGAATCGCACGAGTGGACCACGACCGGCGGCGACAGCGTCCGCGTCGGCGTCTCCGACTTCGCGCAGGACGAGCTCGGCGACGTCGTCTTCGTCGAACTGCCGGAGGTCGGCGACGAGGTCACCGGGGGCGAGCCGTTCGGCGTCGTCGAGTCGATCAAGGCCGTCTCGGACCTGTACGCCCCCGTCTCGGGCGAGGTCGTCGCCGTCAACGAGGACCTGTTCGACCGCCCGGAGCTCGTCAACGAGGACCCGTACGGCGACGGGTGGATGATCGAGATCGACGCGGTCGACGGCGGCGACGCCGAGGGGCTCCTCGACGCCGACGAGTACGACGCGCAGATCGCGTAGCGAACCGGACGGCGGAACGGACAGAGCGGGACTCGCCAGCGGACACACGACAATGAGAACCTCACCCTTCGACGGACGATCCGGTACCGGACGACAGAGCGACGGCGGGCGCGCGGGAGCGGACCGACGTACGGGAGCGAGCCGACGCGCGGCGGGCCGACGCGGGGGATCGGACCGATGAGCGGAACGAGCGGCACTCCGTACGCGCCGCACACGGACGAGGAGACGGCGGCGATGCTCTCGGCGATCGGCGCCGAAGACGAGGAGGCGCTGTTCGACATCCCGGACGACGTCGCCTTCGACGGCGATCTCGGGATCGAGCCGCGCACGGAGCGGGAGATCCGCGCGGAGTGTTCGCGGATCTTCGGTCGGAACGACGACCTGACGGAGTTCCTCGGGCGCGGCCACTACGGCCACTACGTCCCGAGCGTCGTCGACCACCTCTCGGACCGCGCGGAGTTCCTCACGAGCTACACCCAGTACCAGCCCGAGATCTCGCAGGGGTTCCTCCAGGCACTGTTCGAGTACCAGTCGATGCTGGTGGAGCTCACCGGGCTCCCGGTCGCGAACTGCTCGATGTACGACGCCGCGACCGCGCTCGGCGAGGCGGCGACGCTCGCGGACCGGGTCCGGTCGACCTCGGGCGACACCGTCCTCGTCCCGGAGCAGCTCCGCGAGGGGAAACGCGAGGTGCTCGCGAACTACTGCGCCGGCGCCGACCTCGCTATCGAGCCGTACCCGATGGCCGACGGCAACGCCGACGTCGACGCCCTCGCCGAGCGCGTCGGCGACGACGTCGTCATGGTGTACGCCGAGAACCCGACGGTCCGCGGTTGTATCGAGGAACGGCTCGCGGCGGTCGGCGACCTCGCGGCCGACGCCGACGCGCTGTTCGTCCTCGGCTCGGACGTCGTCTCGCTCGCGGTCCTCGAGGAGCCGGCGAGCGTCGGCGCGGACGTCGTCGTCGGCGAGGCGGACGCGCTCGGGCTCCCGACCGCCTACGGGATGGGGCTCGGGATCTTCGCCTGCAGCGACGAGTTCCTCCGGCAGGTGCCGGGGCGGCTCGTCGGCGCGAGCGAGGACGCCGGCGGCGACCGCGCGTTCACGCTCACGCTCCAGACCCGCGAACAGCACATCCGGAAGGAGCGGGCGACCTCCAACATCTGCACGAACCAGGCGTGGGTCGCGCTCCGGGCGGCGATCCACGCGGCGGTGCTCGGGCCGGACGGCCTCGTCGACCTCGCGAACGACTGCGTCCGCGAGTCGGCGGCGCTCGCCGACCGGATCGACGGGCTGAACGGCGCCGTCGCGCCGGTCCACGACCGCCACCACGTCCGGGAGTTCGCCGTGCGCGTCGACCAGCCGGCCGCGGCGATCGCCGAGGACCTGGAGGCCGAGGGCTTCGCGGTCCACGTCGTCGACGAGCATCTCCTGCAGGTGTGCGTGACCGACCTGAACGCGGCCCGGACGGACGACCTCGTCGCGGCGTTCGAGGAGGTGATCTGAGTGATCCACGACCAGGCCAGCTACGACCGGGACGACGAGGACGTCCGGGAACCGCTGCTCTCGGAGAAGGGAGAGGCGACCGTCGACGTGACCGCGGATTCGCCGCTCCCGGACGACCTGACGCGGGACGAGCTCACGCTCCCCGCGCCCTCCGAGCCGGAGATCGCCCGCCACTACACCCGCCTGTCGCAGATGAACTGGGCGATCGACTCCGGCCCGTACCCGCTCGGGAGCTGCACGATGAAGTACAACCCGAAGTTCACCGAGGACGTCGCGGCCGACCCGAACGCGGCGGTCCACCCGGACCGCTCCGAGCGGTCGGCGCAGGGGAACCTCGAGCTCCAGTACCGGCTCCAGGAGTTCCTCGCCGAGATCGGCGGGATGGACGCCGTGACGCTCCAGCCGCCGGCGGGCGCGGCCGGCGAGCTCACCGGCATCCTCGTCGCGAAGGCGTACCACGAACACCACGGCAACGACCGCTCAGAGGTCGTGATCCCGGCCTCGGCGCACGGGACGAACTTCGCGACCGCCGCGACCGCCGGCTACGACGTGGTCGAGCTTCCCTCCGGCGACGACGGGCGGGTCGACGTCGAGGCGCTGGATGCGGCCGTCGGCGACGACACGGCGGCGCTCATGTTGACCAACCCGAACACGGTGGGACTCTTCGAGCGCGACATCACGGAGATCGCCGAGATCGTCCACGACGCGGGCGGGCTGCTCTACTACGACGGCGCGAACCTCAACGCCCTGCTCGGCCGCGGTCGACCCGGCGACATGGGGTTCGACGTGATGCATTACAACGTCCACAAGACGTTCGCGACCCCCCACGGCGGCGGCGGCCCGGGCGCCGGCCCGGTCGGCGTCGTCGACGAGTTGGCCGAGTTCCTCCCCACGCCGCAGGTCCGCGAGAACGAGAACGCCAGCAGGTACGAGCGCTTCGAACCCGCCAACACCATCGGGAAGGTCCACGGCTTCACCGGCAACTGGCTCGTCCTGATCAAGGCGTACGCGTACGTCGCCCGACTCGGCGACGAGGGGCTCTCGGACGCGTCCGCGAAGGCCGTGTTGAACGCGAACTACCTCGCCGAGCGGATCGACCTGGACGTGCCGCACGGCCCCTTCCACCACGAGTTCGCGGCGACGGCCGGCGAGCGCGACGCCGCCGACGTCGCCAAGCGCATGCTCGACTTCGGCGTCCACCCGCCGACGACGAAGTGGCCGGAGATGGTCCCGGAGGCGATGCTGACGGAGCCGACCGAGATCGAGGGGCAGTCCTCGCTCGACGACCTCGCCGAGGCGTTCAACCTCGCGTACGCCGACACCGACGAGGCGCTCGACGCGGCTCCGAACCGGACGGCCGCGAGCCGCATCGATCAGGTCTCGGCCGCGCGGAACCCGCGGCTCTCGTGGCAGGCGCTCGACGACGAGTGAGAGGGAGCGGCGGGGGGTCGACCGATTACGGATCCGTCACCGGGACGCCGGTCCGCTCGGAGCCGCGGGCCGCGTCGCCGTCGCCCCCGTCGTCGAGCCCGTCGATCGACGAGCCGGGGGCCCGGAGCGCCGATCCGGAGCCGGGACCGTCGGCGTCGAACGGCGGCCCCTTCTCCACGAACCGTCGTAACACCTGCCCCTCGGCGCGATGGAGCGTCTCGCTACAGGTCGACTTGGCGATGTCGCGGTCGGCGGCGAGCTCGGTGAGCGTGCACTCCCGCGGCGTGTCGTAGTACCCCGCCTCGACGGCGGCGCGGACGAGGTCGCGCTGCGTCTCGGTGAGGACCGGGGTCGGCTCGTCATCGCCGGTCGACTCGACGGTCGCGCCCGCGGCCGCGAGCCGGCGCCCGAACGCCGAGAGCCGCTCGCGATCGTCGACCACCGCGAGGGTCGCGCGGCCGTCGGCGACCTCGACCGGCGACTCGATCGGGACGCCGGCCCGGCGGGCGGCGGCGACGTACGACGGGGGCGGGGCGGCCACGCGGGCGACCGTCTCCGCCTCGCTCTCTCCGACGATATCGACGTCGTCCACGCGGTCGTGACCGCGGAGGGCCTCGACGGCCTCGACGCGGCCGATCCCCGTCGCCGCCAGCCCGGTGACGTCGCCCTCGTCCCCCGCCACGGTCCCCGTGACCCGGAGCGACGCGTCGGGGGCGGAGCGGGAGGCCTCGCCGAGCCAGGAGTCGGCGGGGAGGTCGAGCCGCAGTCGCGTCCGGCTCATCGGTTCCCCCTCGCGGCGGCCTTCGTGCCGTCGTTTCTTGACATTCGTCTGACGGTACGGCGCCTCGCTCCCTCCCGGTGTCCCTTCATTCGTTTCGATCTTAAGTAGTCGGTCGGCGGCCCAAGATCGTCGAGATCGGTGCATCGAAGTCGAGCGCGGCCGACCGGCCCCACATGGAGACGACGGACGCGTTCACCGGACTCTCGTGTGTCGACTGCGGGGAGACGTTCGACGCGGCGACGGCGACCCACCGCTGTCCCGACTGCGACGGGATCTTGGACCCCGCGTACGACTACGACCGGATCGACCTGACGCCCGCGGCGCTCGCGGAGCGGCCCTTCGAGTCGATGTGGCGGTACGCGGACCTGCTCCCGTTCGCGCCGGAGACCGCGGTGTCGCTCGGGGAGGGCGCGACGCCGCTCGTCGAGTGTCCCGCGCTCGCCGACGCGATGGGCGTCGGGCGGGTCCTGCTGAAAGACGAGGGCGCGAACCCGACGGGGACGTTCAAGGACCGCGGGCAGTCGCTCGGGATGACGGCCGCGCGCCAGCACGGCGCCGAGACGGTCGCGCTGAACAGCGCCGGCAACGCGGGGCAGGCGGCGGCCGCGTACGCCGCGCGGGCGGACCTGGACGCGCACGTGTTCCTCCCGTCGCGGGCGGGATTCACGCAGAAGGCGATGACGGAGGTCCACGGAGCGGAGCTCACCGTGGCCGGCCCGATGGACGGGAACTCTCAGATCGGCGACGCCGGGGCCGCGTACGCCGAGGCGATGGACGACCACCCCGACTGGTACTCGACGAAGACGTTCGTCACGCCGTACCGCCACGAGGGGAAGAAGACGATGGCGTTAGAGCTCCTCGAGCAGCTCGACTGGGAGGCGCCCGACGGCGTCGTCTACCCCACCGGCGGGGGCGTCGGGCTGGTCGGGATGCACAAGGCGGCCCGCGAGGTCAGCGATCTGGGGTGGACCGACGGGCTCGTCCCGATGTACGCCGCGCAGGCGGCCGGCTGTGCGCCCGTCGTCGACGCCTACGAGGCGGGCGCCGACAGCCACGAGCCCGTCCCCGACGACGAGGTCGACACGGTCTGTAACGGGATCGCGATCCCGGACCCGGGCGCGAGTCACCTGATCCTGGACGCGGTCAGGGAGTCCGACGGCGGGGCGGTAGCGACGACGGACCGGGAGATCCTCGACGCCGCGGTCGACGTCGCCCGGACGGAGGGGCTGGAGGTCGGCGCGACCTGCGCGGCCGCCGTCTCGGGGGCGTTCGCGCTCGCGGAGTCCGGGGAGTTCGGCCCCGACGACACCGTCGTCCTGCTGAACACCGGCGCGGGCAACAAGGACGTCGACGCGCTCCGAGCGCACCTCGGCGAGCGCGAGGCGGCCGCCGAGAGCGGAGCGGAGGACGTCTGATCGCCCGAGCGACCGGCGGCGACGCCGCTTCGTCGGTCGAGCACCGCTCACATCTCCCAGTAGTCGACGTCGCCGTCGGTCTCGTAGTACCCCTCCAACGAGCGCTCCTCGCGGCCGCCCGGGGGCGAGCCGACGTAGACCCCGAATGTACCGGAATCGGGATACACCGTCACGTCGGGCTCGGTCATCGTCGACAGCGCGAGGTACCGCACCGGCTCGTCGCCATCGTTGACGACGCGGTGCGCGCCGGACTCGTCGGCCGCGAACGCGACGTAGTCGCCCGCCTCGATCGCTTCCGTCTCGCCGCCGTGCCGGAGGGTCGCCTCCCCCGCGAGGACGTAGAGCGCCTCCTCGTTGGCGGCGTGGTAGTGGTACGGCCACGACTTCGCCCCGGCGGGGAGCTCGTAGAGGCTACAGCCGATCCCCTCGCCGCCGGCCGCCTCGGCGAGCTGTTTCCGCCGGAACCGGGTCTCGCCGCGGTCCGTCTCCGTCCAGTCGAGCTCGTTCTCGGTAACGCGTCCCATGTGCGCGGCTCTCGGCCGGCGAGCAAAACGGTTTGGGGGGTCGCGCGGGTCGGCTCGCGGCGAGCGCGTCGTCGATACGCGGGTCGGCTCGCGGCGCCGGGCGGCCGCCGAACCGGAACCACTACGGCGGGCGGTCGCCACCCCTCGCGCATGGAACTCGGCGTCATCGGACTCGGGCGGATGGGGCAGATCGTCGTGAACCGGTCGCTGGCGGCGGGCCACGACGTGGTCGCGTTCGACCTCTCGGCGGAGGCGACCGCGACGGCGGCGGAGGCGGGCGCGACGCCCGCCGACTCGCTCGACGACCTCTGCGACCGGCTCGGCGAGGAGAAGCGGATCTGGCTCATGGTGCCCGCCGGCGACGCGGTCGACGCCACCCTCGCGGACTTGGAGCCGCACCTCGACGGCGACGACGTGGTCGTCGACGGGGGGAACTCTCGGTTCCACGAATCCGTCAGGCGCGCCGAGGAGACGGACGCCGCCTACCTCGACTGCGGCACGTCCGGCGGCCCCGCCAGCGCCGAGGCGGGCTTCTCCCTGATGATCGGCGGCCCCGAGTGGGCCTACGAGGCGCTCGTCCCCGTCTTCGACGCGGTCGCGACCGGGCCGGACGGCCACGACCGGATGGGCGAGTCGGGGTCGGGCCACTACGTGAAGATGGTCCACAACGGCGTGGAGTACGCGCTGATGCAGGCGTACGGCGAGGGGTTCGAGCTGCTCGCCGAGGGGCGGTACGACCTCGACATGGAGTCGGTCGCTCGGACGTGGAACAACGGCGCCGTCATCCGGTCGTGGCTCCTGGAGCTGTGCGAGGAGGCGTTCCGCGAGGAGGGGTCCGACTTGGGCGACGTCGCCGACCGCGTCGCCGGCGGATCGACCGGCACGTGGACGGTCGAGGAGGCGCTCGAACAGGAGGTCCCCGTCCCGCTCATCTACCAGGCGCTCGCCGAGCGGTTCGACTCGCGGAACGAGGGTCGCTTCTCTCGACGGCTCGCCAACCGGCTCCGGTACGGCTTCGGCCGTCACGAGGTCGCGCGGCGGTCGGACGGCGCGTAACGGCCGGCCGGCTCCGATTTTTTAACGGCCGTCGCGGGGCGGTCGATTATCAACGTCACTCACGCGCCGGGTAACGCTTATATACTACCGTGCCAGAGGTTATCACGCATAGCATGTTCGAGCGATTTTCCAGCGGCTACTATCTGGGGGAACTGTACGTCGAGCCCCACGACGGCGACCGCGCCGTCATCCGGCGGGCCGACCACGAGCAGGTCAACGAGCAGCTCTACGCGGACGGCGAGGGGGTAGAGCGACTCGACGCGCCGCTCGTGATGAAGGTCGGCGCCGGTCACATCCCGGTCGCCGGCGACGACGACGTGCCGAGCGGGACGCTCGCGCTCCCCCACGAGCTCGCGGACGAGACCCTCCCGGACCGGAAGAACGTCCTGCTGGCGGACGCGGATCGGGCGGAGGCGCTGTTGCGCTGGGAGGGCTGGGAGCCACACGTGAACGCGTGATACGAGAACGGTTCTGTCGATTCCGTTTTCTGTGGCGTCTGCGCTCCAGTTAGTGGTTTATAAATAATCGACCGCGGATCGGCGGGAAACAACTCCGAAGCCCCAGTCGCGAAGACGGCGCAGGCGACGTAAGCACCGCAGGGAGCGAGTGAAACGAGCGACTGAGGAGCGCAACGAGCGTGCGCCGTCTTCGCGACTGCCCCTTTGAGTCCCACCCGACCGCACAGCGACCGCACCTCACGCCTCCCCAGCCTCGTCGGTCGCCCTCCGGGCGACCGACTCCCTCGCACCGGCGGTTCGCGGCCCCCCGGGGCGCTCTCCGGGGCGCG
>NZ_NHPG01000109.1:0-11798 GCF_002252965.1 Halorubrum sp. Ea1 | reverse complement strand
AGGCGCGAACGGAGTGAGCGCCTCGGAGGGCGAACGGCGAACGGACGTGAGCCGCGAGACGCTCGCGTCTCGAACCGCGCGAACGGGAGCGACCGGAGGGAGCGACGCGTGAGCGACGAGAGACATCCCCTGTTCATGCCGCTGATCCTCGTCGGCGGCCTGATCTTCGGGTTCGGGCTCGGCTTCAGCCACATGGCGCGGCCGGAGGTCGTGCTGAACTTCCTCAGGTTCGAGGACTTCGGGCTGCTGTTCGTGATGTTCGGCGCGGCCGTCGTCTCCGGCGTCGCCTTCGCGGTGATGCCGCGGATCCGCGACGCCGCGCCGCTGACCGGCGACCGGTACGAACGGCGGCTGAAGCCCTTCGACCGCAATGTCGTGATCGGCGGCGCCGTCTTCGGCGTCGGCTGGGGCCTGTCGGGCATCTGTCCCGGCGCGGCGTACGCCAGCCTCGGCGTCGGCAACGTCACCATCCTCTGGGCGCTCGGCGGCATGTTCGTCGGCGCGTACCTCCAGGGGTACTGGCGGAGCAGGACCCGGGCGCGTGACGCCGCCGCGGCGGGCGCGGACTGACCCGCCCCCCCGCAGATGGACCCCGTTCTTTTCGCGCTCTTCATCGGTGCAGCAGTGGCCAGCCTGTTCATGTCGTGGGTCATCGGCGCCGGGTCGAGCGGCGCGACGCCGTTCGCCCCCGCCGTCGGCGCGAACGCCATCGGGACGATGCGCGCCGCCCTCCTGGTCGGAGCCTTCGGGTTCACGGGTGCCGTCACGCAGGGGAGCAACGTCTCGGAAGCCGTCGGGAGCGGCCTCGTCGGCGACATCAGCCTCCCCGTCGCCGGCGTCATCCTGGTGTTAGCGCTGGGCGCGGGGTTGATGGCGGTCGGCATCACGACGGGGTACCCCATCGCGACCGCGTTCACCGTGACCGGCGCGGTCATCGGCGTCGGTCTCGCGCTCGGCGGGACCCCGGTCTGGGCGAAGTACCGGCAGATCGCCCTCGTCTGGACGTTGACGCCGTTCGTCGGCGGGGGCATCGCGTTCGGGATCGCGAGCCTCCTGCCGCGTCCCGGGGTCCCCGAGCGGTACTGCGTTCCGGCGCTCGCCGGTCTCGTCGGCGCCGTCCTCGTGAACGTCCGGTTCAGCTTCCTGGGCGACGGGAGCGCCTCGGGGACCGTCCGCGGTCTCGGACAGCGGGCGCTGGAGGTCGACGGCCTCGCGTCGGGGGTCGCCGTTACCGGCGTCGCCGCGCTGGTCGTCGCCGCCGTCGTCTGGTGGGACATCGGGCGCGACGAGCGCGCCGGGCTCCGGCGCGTGTTGCTCGCGCTCGGCTCGCTCGTCGCGTTCTCCGCGGGAGGTAGTCAGGTCGGGCTGGCCGTCGGGCCGCTGTTACCCCTGCTCGACGAGGTCGGGACGATTTCGACGTTCACCGTGCTCGTCGGCGGGGGGCTGGGGATGCTCGTCGGGTCGTGGACGGGCGCACCGCGGATGATCAAGTCCCTCGCGCAGGACTACTCGTCGCTCGGGCCGCGACGCTCGATCTCGGCGCTCGTTCCGTCGTTCCTGATCGCGCAGCTGGCCGTCCTGCTCGGCGTTCCGGTGTCGTTCAACGAGATCGTCGTCAGCGCCATCATCGGGAGCGGCGCCGCCGTCGGCGGCCGGGACGCGGTCGACCTCCGGAAAATCGGTGTGACGGTGGGAGCGTGGGCGGGGTCGTTCGGGGTCTCGTTCGCGCTCGCGTACGCGGCCGCGCCTATCCTCCTCTGAAATCGGCCGTCACTGTATTCTGACGTCGACCGCCGCTTCGCTTCGAGCGCAGCCGTCACCGCCGCGCGTGCGACCGATGTCCCGCGCGTGCGCCGACCGGTCGTCTGGACCGGCGAGCGCAGTACGTTACGCATAAGTTATGAATGGTCGGCCCGAGGTTATTCGGATATAGTATTGTGCGATAATCCCAAAACCGTTATAGGCGTGAACCGGGTAGAGTGAGTTGAACAGAAATGTGCCAACAGCGAATTTCCAACTGCGAAGACCGGGGGACGGATCGATGTCAGGGTTAGAGATTCCCACGTGGGACCCGGAGACGGCCATGCTCATCGGCGCGATCCTCTTGGAAGCGATCGTGCTGTACGTGGGTTACGGCGGGATCGAGCGCCTCTTCGGGCCCCGCTTCATGCGACTCCTAATCGGAGGCGAAGAGGATGCTCAGTAGCCTCTCCGACGGACTCGGCCTCCTCGGGACGAGCCCGGAGATGGCGGCGCTGTTCGTCGGCTTCGGCCTCGTCGTCGGCGTCCTGTTCGGCTTCTTCGGGATGGGCGGGTCGTTCCTCGTTACCCCCGCCCTGCTGATGCTGGACTACCCGGCGCCCGTCGCGGTCGGTAGCGGGATGGCGTTCGTCTTCGGGACGGCCGTCATCGCGACGTTGAAACACCACGACCTCGGGCAGGTCGATTACAAGCTCGGCGCGATCATGATCACCGGGACGACCGTCGGTATCGAGGCCGGCCGCGCCAGCGTCTACTACCTCGAATCGCTGGGACTCGCCGGCGGCGTCATCAGCGTCGCCTACGTCGCCCTGCTCGGCGGCGTCGGGGCGATGGTCACCCGTGACGCCCTGAAAAACGACGACGGCGGCGGCATCGACCACGAGGCGGCCGACCGCGACCTCAGCGAGTACGAGATCCCCGAGATCGCGAAGACGATTCAGCGGATGGTCCGGATTCCGCCGATGGTGACGCTCCGCGGCGACGTCCGCGTCTCCGCGTGGGTCATCACGGCCGTCGCCTTCGCGACCGGCCTCCTGTCGGGATTCCTCGGCGTCGGCGGCGGCTTCATCCGGATGCCGGCGATGATCTACGCGATCGGCGTCCCGGTTCCCGTCGCCGTGGGAACGGACCTGTTCGAGATCGTCTTCTCCGGCGGGCTCGGAAGCTACCTCTACGGACAGGGCGGCGGCGTCGACCTCGGCATCGTCGTCCCGCTGCTGTTCGGGAGCGCGCTCGGCGCCCGCGTCGGCTCCGCCGCGACCGCCGTCGTCGACTCCGACGGCATCAAGGTGTACTTCGGCGGGATGCTGCTCGCCGGCGCCATCGCGGTCGGCATCGGCGAGATCGGGTCCTACATCGGGAACTCGCTCATGGAGACGGTCGGACTGGTCCTCGTGATCGGCGCGGCCGTCGTCGTCGCCGCCGCGGTCATCTACACGTCGGTCGTCTCGCTGCGGACGACGCGCGGCCGACAGACGGCGACGACGGACTGACCGCGGCCGCTCTGGTCGAGGCCGGCCGTCGACTCACGCGACGAGCCGTCGCGGACCCGCCGTTGCGGACCCGTCGTTGCGGACCCGTCGTCGCTCCGCGACCCGACGAAGCTAGCGCACAATTGTGTAATCTATACACAAGTCTTTTAAGAGCTCACGGCATACGGATAGGTAACAAAATGCCAGATTCGATGTCCGAACAACTCCAGCGGGACATGGTGTGCGAAGGGCTCTTAGAGTGTTTCCACGGACTCAAACAGCTCGACAAGCGGGTTTTCCAAGAGCTCGTCCAGACCGAAACGCCGCTGACGATCGACGAAATTGCCGACGAAGTCGACCGCGAGCGCTCGACCGCGTATCGGGCCGTGCAACGGCTCCTTCAGGCGGGCTTCATTCAGAAGGAACAGGTGAACTACGATCAGGGCGGGTACTACCACGTCTACAGGCCGACCGACCCGGAGAAGGTCGCCGACGACATGCAGCGGATGCTCAACGACTGGTACGCGAAGATGGGTCAGCTCATCCAGGAGTTCGAGGACAAGTACGAGCAGGTGGAGACCTCGTCTCCGGCCGCCGAGAGCTGACGTCGACGCGACCCGATCGTCCGAAACGAGACCACTCGACTCTTCGAAGCCGGCCGATCTCCGACGCCGACTTCCGGGCTACACGCGAGTATCGCCGGGAACACCGCGGAGGCGTCTGTCTGACGGCTCCGATCTGACGGTATAGTCTTTCAAATACAATACCGAGTCGGAGACGCGGCGACGTGATCGAGCGCGGAGCGCGCAGCGGTGCGAGCCTCGACTCGCAGACACGCCGCCGAAGGCGGCCGATGGCGCCCCGAGATCGGCCCGCCCCGAAGCCGGTGGCTCGCGTTCGAAGCGATGGCCACTTGGGACAACAGTCGCCGGTAAAAAGACGAACCCATTTTCGCATAATTGTCAGAATAAAATTTATGATAGGGATAATATACTTCTGCGTCACGTTCGATTCGGTCGAGGCCCGTGTATGGATACTATAATAAATATATTTATTTGTCATAAATATTATGATACAGTATAAATTAGTTTTGATACCACACATATTTCCAACTGTTCTAAAATCGAGACCAGAGACGGGAGGAACGATCTAGGCCGCTGGTCCGAACGAGATCGAGAGCGGTCAAAAGGCGTTGAAAGACCGGTAGTTGCGGTTCTCGTGCGAAGCGTATCCGAGTGTGATCGAGCCCAGAAACGCAGCGCTGATACGGCCGTCTAATAATATTTCTTATATATTTAGGAAACAGTCAGATATACTATCTTATATCGAAACGCATAGCGCGGTCGGAGCGGGCGATAGGAGGCCATTCCTAGAAGGGAGAACGACCGTCGGTAACTAAACCCATCAATCCGACAGTGTTCACTCGACCGGGACGATGGTCACCGGAATTGACGACTCGAGCGCAACCGACTGAGTGACGCTCCCGAAGAGCGCTTTACCGGCCGGTGAGCGTTTTCGTCCGCACAGCACGACCTCGTCCGCGTCTAACTCGTCCGACATATCCACGATCGACTCCGCAACCGGAACGTACAATTCCCTCTGTTCTGTCGCGATGCCGGCGGCAGAGAGGATGTCCGTTGCTTCGATCACGCCCGGGCTCTCCTCGTCGAAACTGTCATCGCCTGTAGTGCTCGGATCGTCGTGATAGGCGTGAGCGACCGTCACGCGTAGCTCGTCCGTCTCGCCGGGAAGTCCCGAGACGTACCGGGCCTGAGCGGCTGCCCGATCGGTGTTGTCGTCTACCGGGAGTAGGATCTCATACATCGCATGAGAGATACTAGCGTGCGGTGATAAGCGTGACGCTCCCCGGTACGTACGCGCTCACGGCGCGCGCGCACTTCGAGGAGTTCGGCGGGACGCGAGCGGACCTCGCCGCGACCGCGGTGAAGAACCACCGGAACGCCCCCGGAAACGACATGGCCCAGTTCCAGAAGGAGATATCCACGACCGACGTCCTCGAAGCGCCGACCGTCGCTGACCCGCTCGGACTGTGCGACGCCCGTCCGATCACCGACGGGGCCAGTGCGCGTGTCCACGTCAGCGAGGCGTACGCGGCGCATCACGACCTGAACGAGTCAGTCGCCATCACGGAACCGGACGGGAGACCGACTCGCTCGCCTTACAGCTCCGAGAGTCGCTCACGCGGACCCCGGCAACGACCCGAGCGGCGACGGTCGCATACGACGACGCCGGGGTTACCGCGGCCGACGTCGAATTGCCTGAAGTTTCAGCGGTCCCGGCAGCACTATACCGTCTCATTCTCATGGTAGCGCTATGCAACGCACTCTCGAGGAGCTGACACCGAGCGTCGCCGAGTCGGCCTTCGTCTCGGAACAGTCGTACCTGATCGGCGACGTCGTGGTCGGCGACCGCGCGAGCCTCTGGCCGTTCACCTGTCTTCGGGGAGACGGCGGGTCCACGGTCGTCGGCGAGGAGGCGAACGTCCAGGAGTTCACGATGCTCCACGGTGCGATCATCGGCGACGAGGTCACTGTGGGTCACAACGCCGTCGTCGACTACGCGACCGTCGAGGACCACTCCCTCGTGGGGATGGGGAGCCGCGTCCTCCGGGACGCGACGGTCGAGTCCGACTGCATCGTCGCCGCCGGCGCGGTGGTCCTCCAAGAGCAGACGATACCGGAGGGACACCTCGCCTACGGCGCCCCGGCCGAGACGAAACCCCTCACGGACGCCCAACGCGACGAGATCGACCGCGTCCACCGGCACTACGTCGACCTCGGCCGTCGGTACAAAGCGGCCGGGGGGTTCGAGTGACCGAGACCATCAGTGGTCGGAACGATCGGGCGGTCGACTGAGACCGTCGACCGGCACGTCTCGACGATCCCGCCACGGTGACCCCGATATTTTATATCTACTGCTGCAGCATCCTTCAGGTACGCAACCATGACAGAGGATATCCAGCAAGAGTCATCGATCATCCACGAGCCGAGCCGGGAGTTCGTCAAGTCGACAAACGTCTACGAGTTCATGCAGACGTACGATATCGACGACTACGACGAACTCGTCCGTCGGACAACGAAAGAGGTCGACGGCGTCGAAGCGTCGGGCGTCGAGTGGTTCTGGGACACCATGCCAGAGTATCTCGGTATCGATTTCTATGAGCCGTACGACACGGTCCGTGACGACACCGAGGGTCCGCAGTTCTCGGAGTGGTACCCCGGCGGTGAGATCAACCTCGCACACAACGTAGTGGATCGCCACGCCGCCGTCGACTCCGAGGCGAGAAACAACGTCGCGTGTCTCTTCGAGGGCGAACCGGGCGACGTCAGGGAAGTGACGTACCACGAACTCGCTCGTCAGTCGAACAAGGTGGCGAACTACCTCGAATCGGTCGGCGTCGAGACCGGCGACACCGTCGGGATGTATATGCCGATGGTCCCGGAAGTCATCTCGATCCTGTACGGCTGTTTCAAGGTCGGCGCCATCGCGGTTCCGATCTTCTCCGGGTTCGGCGTCGAGGCCACGGCCACGCGCATCGACGACTCGGAGTGTTCGGTGCTGTTCACCGGCGACGGGTTCTACCGACGCGGCGAGCCGCTCACGCTCAAAGGGGCGGCCGACGACGCCATCGAGGACGCGGGACACGTCGAACACACCGTCGTCTACGACCGCATCGGCGACGACGCCGAGGTCCCGATGGGGGCGCGCGACGAGTGGTGGGACGACGCGATCGAAGACCGCGACGACGAGTACGACACCAAGTCGCTCCCCGCCTCACAGGAGTCGATGCTGCTGTACTCGTCGGGGACGACCGGCAAACCGAAGGGCATCGTCCACACCCACGCCGGCGTGCAGCTGCAGTGTGCCAAGGAAATCTACTTCGGCTTCGACCACAAGCCCTCGGACCGCTTCTTCTGGGTCTCCGACATCGGGTGGATGATGGGGCCGTGGACGCTCATCGGCAACCACACGTTCGGCGGGACGGTGTTCATGTACGAGGGCGCGCCCGACCACCCCGAACCCGACCGGTTCTGGGAGATGATCGACCGACACTCGCTGTCGACGTTCGGCATCTCGCCGACGGCCATCAGGGCGCTGCGCAAACACGGCGACGAGTGGGTGGAGGGACACGACCTCTCGTCGATACGCCTCCTCGGCTCGACCGGCGAACCGTGGGACCCCGAATCGTGGCAGTGGTTCTACGAGCACGTCGGGGGGAGCGAGGCCCCGATAATCAACATTTCCGGGGGCACCGAGATCTGCGGCTGTTTCCTCATGCCGATGCCGACCCAGCCGCTGAAGCCCACGTCGCTCGGTGGTCCGGGGCTGGGAATGGACATAGACATCGTCGACGAGGCCGGCAGTTCCGTCGCCGACAGTCACGAACGCGGCTTTCTCGTCGCCCGCGACTCCTGCCCGTCGATGACGAAGTCGCTGTGGTCCGGCGACGAGCGCTACCTGAACGAGTACTGGTCGACGTGGGACGACCTCTGGGATCACGGCGACTTCGCCCAGAAGGACGAAGACGGCTTCTGGTTCCTCCACGGACGGGCCGACGACGCACTCAACGTCGCGGGCCGGAAGGTCGGTCCCGCCGAGATAGAGGGCGTTCTCACCGAACACGAGGCCGTGAACCAGGCCGCAGCCGTCGGCGTCCCAGACGAGACGACCGGAACCGCGGTCGTGACGTACGTCGTCCTCGAAGACGGCTACGACGGAAGCGACGACCTGCGCGGCGAACTGTCGGCGCTCGTCGGCGAGGAACACGGCAAACCGTTCCGCCCGCGTGAGATCCTCTTCGTCTCCGACTTCCCGAAGACGCAGTCGGGCAAGGTGATCCGACGGGCCATCTCGTCGCTCTACCAGGGCGAAGAGCTGGGCGACATGTCGAGCATCGAGAACCCCGAGGCGCTCGACGAGATCGAAGCGGCGTCGTAACGGGAGGCGGTGGACAGACTGCGGCGACCGCGGGGTATCATTTTCGCGGACGTCGTCGCTCAGGGCGATCTGCGTGAGCACGTAAAGAACGTGGAGTCGACGGGTCGAAGGGTCGACTCGGCCGATTCGGCTCCTGCAGTCAGTCGGACCGCTCGGCGTAGGGCGTAACGCCGGCGGCTTCCATCTGATCGTGGAAGCGCTTCCGTCTGGCCTTTCGCTGCTCGGTCGACATCCGGTCGTTGGTCCAGATTTGGCCGCTGGTGTCCTGGTGGACCTCACAGCTGTCGACCTCGTCGAGTGCCTCGACGCGCTCGCGCACCTCGTCGTTGATATCGAGGAAGTACGTGCACCGCTGTGAGGTCAAGAGGAGGGTTACCTCCACGTCGCGGTCGTCGACGGAGATAGACTCGACGAGACCTAGATCGAGGATGCTGATCGGATGATCGCTCATACAGCTACAGGGGTCGAGTACCTCGTCGAGTTCGGCTTTAATCCGTGTTTTGCGCTCGTCGTCGAACTCCGTGTCCGGAGTGACGTGCGTGGCCGCTTCCGTTCGCGCGTATGGGTCGGTGTGTGCAGACATGATCAGTCGTCGGACGCGAGCGCCGAGTCGGCCTCGTAAGTCGACCAGGGCTCGGCGGGGTAGTCGCCGCTCTCTTCGCGCTCATCCCGGAGCTGGTCCCACTTGTCGCCCTTGATGTCTTTTTTAATCTGCTCTGGGTCCTTATCGAGGAGGCGCAGCGCGTTCTTTCCGAGGATTTTCTCTTTCATGTCCTTGGTGACTTCGGGGTAGTCGTAGTCTTCGATGAGGTCCTCGGGCATCTCGAAGTTCCAGATGCCGTCGATGGGGGGCTGCGGATGCAGCGCCGTCGCGCCGCCGGCGTAGACGATGCGGTCCGGTCCGGCCCAGTAGAGCATCTCACCGAGCGCCTTCGCGAACTTCCGCGGGCGGGTGTTGACGAGACACGCCGTGTTCTCGAGATTGGCGTAAACGTTGTCGTGGCTCGCCATCGCGAGGACGGTCTCCTCGACGAACGAGAAGCCCGCGTGGATGATCTCGAAGTTGATGTCGGGGAACGAGTTGGCGGCGTCTTCGATGTCGTCCGGTTTGAAATAGCGGACGGGCGCCGTCGCGAACGGGATGAACTTGTGAATCGCTAGCGTGTCGACCTCCGAGTCGGCGACCCGCTGGAGGAGGGGCCAGACGGCGTCTTCGGTCAGCTGGAGCGAGAGGTCGTTGCCGTTCTGGTAGCGCGCGGGATAGAACTTGATGCCCTCGACCCCGTCTTTCGCGGCGAACTCCTCTATCTGGTCGCCCGCGTCGTCTTCGAGGGGGTTGACGTCGACGTACATCGACACGCGCTCTTGATTCTGCTCCATGAACTCGAACCCCTTCTCACGGGACACGTAGCCGTCGTGGAAGTAGTCGTCGAGCGGCAGCGAGTGGTACACCGAGTAGTCGATCTGACTCTCCAAAAAGAGGAGCCGAGCGAGCTCTTCGGGCTGGTGATCGCGGTAGAAGACCTCTTCGGACGGCACGTACCCGTCCGGGAGGATCTTCGCCCCCATCTCGTACGTCTCGTCGTCCCAGACCTGTGCGTGCGGGTGTTTGTGATTCTCCGGCGTGTGGTTGAAGCAGTGTGACACGGAGTCCACTACAAGTGAGCCACTGTCTAACATCTCGTGTGGTAGGACAGATGAGTCATTAATAAACATTTGGGTTAGCGGCGGGAAGGGTGTGTGTGTTGACGGTGCGCGATTGAGCCGGGATACGGACAACTGGGCCGGAGCCCGAGAAACACTTATCTGAGCGGCAGTAGCAGCTTCATCCGTTATGTCCGAGCGTCTGCAAGGGAAGACGGCACTGGTCACCGGCGGCTCCTCCGGCAACGGACGGGCGATCGCTCGACGGTTCGCCGAGGAAGGGGCGAACATCACCGTCGCGGACGTCCGCGACGACCCGCGAATGGGCGGTGAGCCGACACACGATCTCATCGAGGCCGGTGGCGGAAACGCCCAATTCGTCCACTGCGACGTCAGCTCGGTCGACGACCTCCACGAGGCGGTCGACGCCACCGTCGAAGCGTTCGGATCGCTGGACGTGATGGTCAACAACGCCGGCGTCGAGCGTCAAAAGCCCTTAGCGGACGTCACGGAGGAGGACTACGAGTGGCTCATGGACATCAATCTCAAGGGCGTGTTCTTCGGGAGCCAAGCGGCCGTCGAGGTGATGCGCGAGCAGGACGAGGGGGGGAGCATCATCAACATGTCCTCGATCGGCGGCATCCGCGGCTTGGAGAACTCCTCGCTGTACTGTACCTCGAAAGGCGGGGTGACGAACTTGACCCGGGAGTTAGCCGTCGAGCACGGCGAACATGACATCCGCGTCAACGCCCTCAATCCGGGGTTCATCGAGACGGCGATGACGATGGAGGACGGTGACACGGCCGGCGGCATTCTCGATCAGACGCCGCTGGGGCGGGCGGGCCAACCCGAGGAGGTCGCGGACGCGGCGCTGTTCCTTGCGAGCGACGAGTCGTCGTTCGTCACGGGCCACAATCTCGTCATGGACGGCGGCTTCACCGCCTGAATCGGGAGGGGGTGAGCAACACTTATTATTTCGTACCCGCGACATCTGTGTGCATGCTTCACGCAGAGGGACCCCTCTTAACGGTCGACGTCGGCGATCGCTCGACGGAAACGACCGACATCGACGAAATAAACGAAACGTTCATCGGCGGGCGCGGCGTCGCGACGCGGCTCGCGCACGATCGACTCCCGTTCGACGCCGACCCGCTGGGCGCGGCAAACCGGCTCTACTTCGCTACTGGACCCATGCAGTCGTCGACCATGTCGTTCACCGGTCGGATGAACTGCACGGGTATCTCGCCGCTCACAGGCGGGCTACTCTCGTCGAACGCCGGCGGGTTCATGTCGCGCAACTTCGCTGCGACGGGCTACAGCGCCGTCGAACTCGTGGGCGCGAGCGACGAACTCGTCGTCGTTCACGTCACCGACACCGGCGTCGAGTTCGAACCCGTCCCGGACCTCGCTGGCGCGACGGTACCGGAAACGGTCGAGTATATCGAGACGGAACACGGCATGGAGAGCGAACACGTCGCCTGTATCGGCCCCGGCGGGGAAAATCGAGTCCGCTTCGCCTCCATCATGACCTCGGAGTCGAGAGCGTTCGGCCGCGGGGGGCTGGGCGCCGTCCTCGGGGCCAAGGGGGTCAAGGCGATCACGTTCGACGGCGATTCGAGCCCGGAGATCGAGATCCCCCCCATCCAGACGGACGTCCACCGCGACGCGGCCACCGCCGACCACATCATGAAACGGCAGGGGACGACGTCGGTGACCGAACTGGCCAACGAGGTGTCGGCCCTGCCGACGAGGTATTTCTCCGAGCTGCAGTTCGAGGGAGTCGAAGGGATCAACGGGGACCGAGTCGAGGAAAAGAAGTTCAAGAAAGCGACCTGCTCGTCGTGCGCGTTCGCCTGTAAGCTCCCGACGAAAGACGAGGAACGAGGCGTCGAGACGGAGGGACCGGAGTTCGAGACGGTGATGTCGTTCGGGTCGAACGCCGGCGTCGACGATATCGTCGAC
>NZ_NHPG01000036.1:0-10865 GCF_002252965.1 Halorubrum sp. Ea1 | reverse complement strand
CGTCGACCGCCTCGTCGCCGTCGGCCTCGGCGTACACCCGGAGCTTCGGCTCCGTCCCGGAGGGGCGCACGAGCAGCCACGAGCCGTTCTCCAAGAGGAGCTTGAAGCCGTCGAGCGTGACGACCTTCGCGACGGGCGACCCGCGGACCGACTCGGGGATGTGGTCCTCCAGCTCGTCGAGGACGCCTTCCTTCCGGTCGTCCGGGCAGTCGAGCGACACCTTCCCGGCCGCGATGTGGCCGTACTCGTCGAGGAGACGGTCGACGCGCTCGTCGAACGGCTCCGCGGCGTGGGTGCCCGCGGCGAGCAGCGACATCAACACGCCGTCCTTCTCCCTGACGTGCCCGCGGAGAGTGAACCCGCCGGACTCCTCGCCGCCGAACAGCGCGTCGTGCTCGCCCATCGCCTCGGCGACCCACTTGAACCCGACCGGTGTCTCGTACACCTGCTCGCCGTGCGCCTCCGCGATCCGGTCGATCAGGAACGTCGTGGAGACGGTGCGGACCGCGGGCCCGGCGTCGTCCTCCAAGAGACGGTCGTAGCAGGCGGCGTAGAAGAGGTTCGCGTCGAGCACGCCGCGCTCGGGCGTGACGACCGCGATCCGGTCGGCGTCGCCGTCGTTGGCGACACCCAGGTCGACGTCGCTGTCGGGGTCGGTGACGCGGGCGGCCAGTTCCTCGAGGTGCTCGGCCGAGGGTTCGGGGGACTCGCCGCCGAAGGTCACGTCGCGCTCGCAGCGAAGCCGGACGACCTCGGCGCCGGCCGATTCGAGGAGCGCGTCGGTGACGCCGCGCCCGCTCCCGTGCATCGCGTCGTACGCGACCGTGAGCCCGTCGAGGTCGGCGCCCACGAGGTCGCGGGCCGCGTCGGCGTGGGCGCTCACGAGGTCGACGCGGGAGACCTCGCCGCGCTCGGCCTCGGGGAGGAGGTCGGGCTCGGCGAGCCGGTCGACCACGTCCTCCGTGACGTCCGGGAGCGCGGGCGCGCCGTCGTGCGGGATGAACTTCACGCCGTTGTACTCGGGCGGGTTGTGCGAGGCGGTGACCATGCAGGCGCCGGCGAGCCCCCGGTCGACGATGGCGTACGCGATCACGGGAGTCGGCGCGTCGCGCTCGGGAAGTATCACGTCGAAGCCGTTGCCGGCGAGGACCTCGGCGAGGCTCTCGGCGAATCCCTCCGAGGTCTCGCGGGCGTCGTAGCCGACCGCGACCGGCTCGTCGCGGCCCGCCGCCGCGAGGTGGTCGGCGACCGCCTGCCCCACGATCCGCACGCGCTCGTCGGTGAACGTGTCGAGCGTCGCCCGCCAGCCGTCCGTGCCGAAGGAGATCTCGTCCATGCGGGCCAAGTCGGCGGCCGGGACAATAAGGCCCGGTGCCGGTCGCGAACCTTGCGGGGGCGTCGGGCGTCACTCGCCGCGCTTTTGCGCTCGGCCCGCGAAGCGGGACCGTGACACGAATCGTCGCGATCTCCGGCAGCCGGAGCGCGGACAGCACCACGCGGGCCGCGCTGTCGGTCGCGCTCGACGCCGCGAGCGACGTCGGCGCGGAGACGGACACGATCGATCTCGGCGCGGTCGACCTCCCGCTGTACCACCCCGACGAGGACGCGCAGGGCGACAGCGAGGCGCTGACGCGGCGGGTGCGCGAGGCCGACGGCGTGCTCGCCGGGACCCCCGTCTACCGCGGCTCCTACTCCTCGACGTTCAAGAACTTCCACGACTTCTGCGGCTCGACTGAGTACGAGGACACCGCCGTCGGCCTGCTGGCGACCGCCGGCGGGGGCTCCTACGGCGGGACGCTCGAACACCTCCGGTCGACGTTCCGGAACGTCCACGCCTGGACCGTCCCCCACGAGGTCGGGATCAGCGGCGCGTCGGGCGTCGTCGACGAGACCGGGATCGCGGACGACGACGTCCGGGAGCGGACCGAGCGGCTCGGCCGGGTCGTCGTCGAGCACGCGGAGCGGCTCCGGCGGTAGCGGCGGCGGCGCGGTGGATCCGTGCGGGCCGCGCCGACCCGCCGCCCTTTTGACCGCCTCGCGCCTACGGCGTCCATGACCGAACCGGGTGACGACGACCGTGTCCGCTAACCGGAAGGGGGACCGCCGCGAGCGCGAGCTGGTGAACGCCCTCGACGAGGCCGGGTTCGCCGTGATGCGCGCGCCGGCCAGCGGCGCCGCGACAGAGCGGGAGCTCCCCGACGTGCTCGCCGGCGACGGCGAGACGTTCTACGCCATCGAGGCGAAGTCGAGCGCGGGCGACCCCATCTACCTCACCGGCGAGGAGGTGGAGGCGCTCCTGTTCTTCGCGCGGAACTTCGGCGCGAAGGCGCGGATCGCGGTGCGGTTCGACCGCGAGGACTGGTACTTCTTCCACCCGGGCGACCTGTACACCACCGACGCCGGGTCGTATCGCGTCAAGAAGGAGAAAGCGCTCGCCGACGGCACCGACTTCCCCGAGTTCGTCGGCGAGACGGAGAAGGTGACGCTCGGCGAGGTGGGCGGCGACGACGGCGACGAGGGGGTCGACCCCGAGCTCGAAGAGCGGCGCGAGATCCTGACGGCGGTCCGAGACGGTCACATGCCGGTCGAGGACGCGCTCGACGTGCTGTGACCGGTCGGCGGGCGGAGCGCTCGCGGCTCGGGACCCCCTCGCTTATCCCTCGCGGCGCCGAACTCCCACGCGAATGAGCGAGGAGTTCGTCCTGTTAGAGCCCGACGAGCAGCCCGGCGACGAGTGGGAGCAGCTGGACGTCTCCGACACGGAGGCGGACCGGATCGCCCTCCGACAGGACCGGGAGTTCGACGAGTTCCGCAAGCGGATCAAGGACACCGAGCAGTTCAAGCTCCAGGAGTCGGTGTTCGACGACGCGACGCTGGCGGCCATCTACAAGCTCGTGCAGGACGGCTACGTCGACGCCTTCGGCGGGCCGGTGTCGACCGGGAAGGAGGCGAGCGTCTTCGAGGCGCTCGGCGGGCAGGCGGGCGAGCGACCGGAGCCCGGCTCCGCGGCCGCGGGCGGCGGTCCGGAGGGCGTCACGCCGGAGCGCGAGGTCGCCGTGAAGGTGTACCGGATCAACTCCTCGAACTTCCGGCAGATGCGCGACTACCTCGAGGGCGACCCGCGGTTCGAGGGGATCGCGAGCGACAAGAAGGCGGTCGTGCTGGCGTGGACCCGCAAGGAGTTCGCGAACCTCGAGCGCGCGCGGAAGGCCGGCGTGCGCGTCCCCGAACCGATCGCGGTTCAGCGGAACGTCCTCGTGATGGAGCTGGTCGGCCACGCCGAGGACCGCGCCCGGCGGCTGAACGAGGTCGACGTGGAGAACCCCGAGACCGCCTACGAGGTCGTCCGCGAATACATGCGCCGGCTCTACCGGGCCGGCCTGATCCACGGCGACCTCTCGGAGTACAACATGATCATCCACGACGGCGAGCTGGTGATCATCGACCTCGGGCAGGCGGTGACCGTCCACCACCCGAACGCGGGCGAGTTCCTCCAGCGGGACTGCGAGAACGTGGCGACGTTCTTCACCCGGCAGGGGATCGACATCGACCCCGACGACCTCCGGTCGTACGTGACGGAACCGGAGGCCGACCCGAGCGGGGAGTCGGGCGAGTGAATCGCGACGGTATCGGTCTCAAGCGGCCGAAGACCCCGTCACGCGACCGCACACCCGGAGCCGGCGGACACGCTTAAAAGGCTTCGCCGGGTATCCCGACGTATGCAACACGTGACGGTTCCGCAGGACCGTATCGGCGTCGTCATCGGCGCCGGCGGCGAGACGATGCGGGAGATCGAAGAGCGGGCGAACGTGCGGCTGGACGTCGACTCGGAGTCGGGCAGCGTCGCCATCGAGGAGCGCGACGACCCCGTCGCCGCGATGGTCGCGCCGGACGTGATCAAGGCGATCGGACGGGGGTTCACGCCGGAGACGGCGCTGTCGATCCTCGACCACGACCTCCGGACGCTCGACCTGATCGACCTCTCCGAGCACACTCGCAACGATAACGACCTCCAGCGCAAGAAGGGCCGGATCATCGGCGAGAACGGTCGCACGCGCGAGTTGCTGGAGGAGCTATCGGGCGCGAACGTCGTCGTCTACGGCTCGACCGTGGGCGCCGTCGGCCAGCCCGAGGAGCTGGAAGTGGTTCGCCGGGCGGTCGGGATGCTGTTGGACGGGGCCCCGCACGGCGCGGTGTACTCGTACTTAGAGCGGATGTCGAACGAGCTCGACGACGACGTGAGCTTCAACGCGCCGCAATAACTGTGAGTTAGCCCCGGCGTTGTCGGCTCAGTCGTTCGCTTATCGGAGACTGTTTCTGCGTCAGCAGCGACCGCCGCCAAAGCCGCCGCCTCCCTCGCACCGACGGGTCGCGGCCCGACAGGCCGCTCACCGGAACGCGCCACCGCAGTCCGTGTATACACGATCGCGCCCCGACGCTCGATCTGTCGTTCTATATAAACACCCGTGATAACGAGCCACATGCCGGAGGAATACCGCCCACCGTGTTGCGGTTTCGCACGACCTGAACGAAGGGTTTATATAGAATCACAAACAATCAAAGGTTGTAATGTCACAGCGCCAGCGGATGGGCAATCAGCCCATGATCGTACTTTCTGAGGAGTCGCAGCGAACTTCCGGAAAGGACGCGCAGAACATGAATATCACGGCCGGCAAGGCGGTCGCGGAGTCCGTCCGCACCACGCTCGGCCCGAAAGGGATGGACAAGATGCTCGTCGACTCCGGCGGGTCCGTCGTCGTCACGAACGACGGCGTCACCATCCTGAAGGAGATGGACATCGACCACCCGGCGGCCAACATGATCGTCGAGGTCTCCGAGACGCAGGAGGAGGAGGTCGGCGACGGCACCACCTCCGCGGTCGTGGTCGCCGGTGAGCTCCTCGATCAGGCCGAGGAGCTCCTCGACCAGGACATCCACGCGACGACCCTCGCGCAGGGGTACCGTCAGGCCGCCGAGAAGGCCAAGGAGATCCTCGAGGAGGACGCCATCGAAGTCTCCGAGGACGACTACGACACGCTCGTCGAGATCGCCGAGACGGCGATGACGGGCAAGGGCGCGGAGAACTCCAAGGACCTCCTCGCCGAGCTCGTCGTCGACTCCGTCCTCGCGGTCAAGGACGACGACGGCATCGACACGGAGAACGTCTCCGTCGAGAAGGTCGTCGGCAGCTCGATCGACCAGTCCGAGCTCGTCGAGGGCGTCATCGTCGACAAGGAGCGCGTCGACGAGAACATGCCCTTCGCCGTCGAGGACGCGGACGTGGCGCTGTTCGACGGCGCCATCGAAGTGAAGGAGACGGAGATCGACGCCGAAGTCAACGTCACCGACCCCGACCAGCTCCAGCAGTTCCTCGACCAGGAGGAAGAGCAGCTCCGCGAGATGGTCGACCACTTCGTCGACATCGGCGCCGACGTCGTCTTCGTCGGTGACGGCATCGACGACATGGCCCAGCACTACCTCGCGCAGGAGGGCATCCTCGCCGTCCGCCGCGCGAAGTCCGGCGACCTGAATCGCCTCGCCCGCGCGACCGGCGGCCGCGTCGTCTCCAACCTCGAGGACATCGAGTCGGACGACCTCGGCTTCGCCGGCTCCGTCGCCCAGAAGGACATCGGCGGCGACGAGCGCATCTTCGTCGAGGACGTCGAAGAGGCGAAGTCCGTCACGCTCATCCTCCGCGGCGGCACCGAACACGTCGTCGACGAGGTCGAGCGCGCCATCGAGGACTCGCTCGGCGTCGTCCGCACGACGCTGCTCGACGGGCAGGTCCTGCCCGGCGGCGGCGCCCCCGAGGCCGAGCTCGCGCTGCAGCTCCGCGACTTCGCCGACTCCGTCGGCGGCCGCGAGCAGCTCGCCGTCGAGGCGTTCGCCGACGCGCTGGAAGTCGTCCCGCGCACGCTCGCCGAGAACGCTGGTCTCGACCCCATCGACTCGCTCGTCGACCTCCGCTCCCGGCACGACGCCGGCGAGTTCGGCGCCGGTCTCGACGCCTACACGGGCGACGTGATCGACATGGAGGCCGAGGGCGTCGTGGAGCCGCTCCGCGTCAAGACCCAGGCCATCGAGTCCGCCACCGAGGCGGCCGTCATGATCCTGCGCATCGACGACGTCATCGCGGCCGGCGACCTCAAGGGCGGCGGCACCGACGACGGCGGCGACGAGGGCGGCCCCGGCGGCGCGCCCGGCGGCATGGGCGGCGGCATGGGCGGCATGGGCGGCATGGGCGGCGCGATGTAAGCGAGGTTCTGAAAGAACCTCGATACCGAGCGGGGAGCGAGCGAGGTCGACCGCAGGGAGACCTCGAAGCGAACGGGGCGCGTCGCCCCGTGAGCGCACGCGACCCGCGAGGTGTGAAGTTCGGCGAGAACTCACGCGCCCCATCCGTTCCGACCTGACGCCGACGCCGTATCGCCCCCCGACCGACCGTCGCGCGCCCTCGCGGGCCTCGACGACACGCGTTTTTTATCGAGACGACCGAGCGCCGAGCCGGCGGCTCGCCGTTCGCGGCGTCGGCCGGTCGCACCGCCGAGCGCTCCGCGCAGTCGCTCTGCCGAGCGCCCCGAGCGGTCACCCCACCGACACGACGATAACACCGGTGTCACCACCCGACACGAGGGTTCGCGAGCCGTTAAGTGTCGGCCGCGCCTCGGGTGGAATACGAGACGGACCCCGGCCGCTCTCGACGTGGACTCGGCCACGGAGCGGCGCACCGCGGTCCCGATTCGCGTTCACTTCACCATGCCACAACAGAAAGCCGACTACGCAGACGACACGGCGATCGACGACGCGCTCGACCAACTCCCCGACGACGAGACCGTCGAAGCGGCGGTGGCGAACCTCGAGGCCAACGGGTTCGAGGTCGTCGTCGTCGACTCGGCGGACGAGGCGCTGGAGGCGGTCGAAGCGCGGATCCCCGCGGGCGCGTCGGTGATGAACGGTCACTCGACGACGCTGGAGGAGATCGGCTTCGACGAGCTCCTGAGCGACGGCGATCACGACTGGGAGAGCCTCCCGGACGAGATCTGGGGCATCGACGACGACGCCGAACGACAGGCCGCGCGCCGGACGGCCCAGACCGCGGACTACTTCCTCGGCGGGATCAACGCAATCGCGGAGACGGGCGAACTCGTCGCCGCCGACCTCTCCGGCAGCCGGATCGGCGCGTACCCGTTCGCCGCCGGCAACGTCGTCATCGTCAGCGGCGCGAACAAGATCGTCCCCGCGCTCGACGACGCCCTCGACCGGCTGGAGTCGGTCGCGTACCCGCTGGAGAACGAGCGCGCGCAGGAGGCGTACGGCGTCGAGTCGTCGATCGCGAAACAGCTCATCTACCGGCAGGAGCCCGAGGAGGACCGGACGACGGTCGTCCTCGTGCGCGAGCGGCTCGGGTACTGAACCGGGTAACGCCGACAATACCGACACACGCTCTGTTTTCCCTTTCGACGCCAGCGAGCGGCGCCGTCGCTCGCCATATTGCTCGCGGCGGTACAGCGGGCCGGGAGGGATTCGAACCCCCGACCGTCCGGTTAAAAGCCGGACGCTCTCCCTAACTGAGCTACCGGCCCAGACACGGATCGGTAGGGACAGACCACGGATAAACGTTTAGAAACCACCCGCGGCGGGCCCGCCGAAACGTCGTCGTCCGCCGGATCCGAAACGGTTTCACGGGCGCCGCCGTCGCCGCGAACATGGACTTCGACATGCGCGGGTTCGCCGCCGACCTCTGTGGGTTCGCCTCCACCGCCGGCGAGGAGGCGGCCGCGGCCGACTTCGTCGAGGAGCGGCTCGGCGACCTCGGCTTCGAGACGTACGCGTGGGACGCCGACGCCGACCTCCTCGCGGGGCACCCCTCCTTCCCGGACGACCTCGACGAGGCGGACGTGGCGGGACGCCGGAGCGTCGGGGGCGTGCTCGAACTCGGCGGAGCGAGCGAGAATGACGTCGACGACGACCCCGTCCCCACGGTCGTGCTGAACGGCCACATCGACGTGGTCCCGGCCGAGCCCGCGGAGTGGTCGAGCGACCCCTTCGAACCGGAGTGGGGCGGTGGCGGTGATGGAGGTGGTGCCGACGGCGGCGACGGCGGCGACGAGACCCTCACCGCTCGCGGCGCGGCGGACATGAAATCGGGGGTCGCGGCCTGTGTGGGCGCGGCGCTCGACGTCCGGGAGTCGGTCGCGGCCGGAGAAGTCGACCTCCCGGAGAGCGGGCTCCGCGTCGTCGTCGAGGCGGTCGCGGGCGAGGAGGACGGCGGGTACGGCGCGGCGACCGCGGCGCTCGCGAACCCGTACCCCTTCGAGCGCGACGCGGCGATCGTCGCGGAGCCGACCGAGCTGCGCCCCGTGATCGCCACCGAGGGGTCGCTGATGGCGCGGCTGGAGCTGAGCGGCCGGAGCGCGCACGCCGCCACGCGCTGGCGCGGCGAGGACGTCCTCCCGCGGTTCGAGGCGATCCGGGAGGCGTTCATGGACCTCGAAACGGAGCGCGGCGAGTCGGTGACCCACCCCCTGTACGCGGAGTTCCCGGTGCCGTGGCCGGTGGTCTGCGGGCGGGTCGAGGCCGGGTCGTGGGCGTCGACGGTGCCGGCGACGCTCGCCGCCGAGTTCCGGATCGGGGTCGCGCCGGTCGAGACGGTCGACGAGGTGGAGGCGGCGTTCCGCGCGCGGTTGGACGAGGTCGTCGCCGAGGACCCGTGGCTGCGCGAGCGTCCGCCGACGTTCGAGCGGTTCTCGGTGCAGTTCGAGGCGAGCGAGGTCGCCGTCGACGAGCCGGTCGTCGAGGCCGCACGGGCGGGGCTCGTCGATGCCGGCCTCCCGAGTCCGGAGCCGACCGGCGCGACGTACGGCGCCGACTCCAGACACTACGTCGCGGCGGGGATCCCGACCGTGTTGCTGGGGCCGGGGACGGTCGCGGAGGCGCACTACCCGGACGAGACGATCGCGTGGGAGGAGGTCGAGCGCGGGCGGGAAGCGATCGCGGCCGCCGTCGGCCGGTTCGCGGAAGGCTACTCGGACGCGCCGGCGAAGTAGCCGTCGAGCGCTTCGGCGACGAGCGCCCCGGGTTCGAGGTTGCGATTCGAGGCGCGGCGCCGGAGATCGACGTACATGTCGAGGGGCAAGCGGACGCCGAGAGAGCCGAGTTCGAACCCGGCCTCGCGGACCGCGGCCTCGACGTCGGACCCGTCGTTGACGGCGGAGGCGATCGAGCGCACCTCGCGGACCGTGAGCCCGCCGTCGATGGTCGCCCACGCGAGGAGGTAGCGGTCGGTGCCGCCCAGGCGCGCGACGTGCTTGGCCGCGCTCGGGGCTATCCGACCGCCGGCGACCTGGCGGCGGATCGCCTGCGGGAGGTCGTGGACGCGGGCCCACTTCCGGATGAACGCCACGGAGACGCCGTCGCCCGCGCGCTCGGCCGCCGCCTTGTACGAGCCGACGCCGCGGACGAGCGCCGCGCACGCGGCCGCCCCGCGCAGCATCAGGACGTTGTCCTCGTCGCCGACGTCGCCGGCCGCGAAGCGGGCCACCGTCTCGGCCGCCTCGGCCACGCTGTCGGGGTCGTCGGGGTCGAAGCCGACCGCCTCCGCGGCCCGCTCGCCCGTCACCTCGGGGTCGGCCCGGACGACGGGCTCGCCGACGGGAGAGCGGCGGTCTGCGCGAGAGTCCTCGTTCATACCACATTCTTCGGACGTACGCACATAAGCGACCGGCACCGGGGCAGGATTCGCTCGCGACCGGGACGGGCCGCGAGGAACCGTGGACGGTCGGCGACGACCCGGAGCGAGTGACGAAGCCGAGACGGCGGCGACGCAATATATAAGTAGGCCGCGGAAGGGCGTCACCGTTATTTATAAACGAGCGGTGGCGCGTGCCGACGAGCGCCCACCGGGCGCGAGTCGCACGCGCGAGGGAGTCGGTCGCCCGGAGCGAAGCGATGGGCGACCGACGAGGCTGGGGAGGTGTGAGGTGCCGGGTGGGACTCAAAGGGGCAGCCGGGAGGCGGGCGCAGGCGACGAAAGCACCGCAGCGAGGGAGCGACAGCGACCGAGTGAGGAGCGCACCGAGCGTGCGCCCGCCTCCCGGCTGGGGCTTTGGAGTTGTTCGCCGCCTCAGAGACGATATACAGCCGAGCGGCTGAGGCTTTGAAATTGTTCGCCGCGGACTGGTCACTTACTTATAAATAACCGACTGCGGCCTCTAGAGGGCCCACCGCGTCGTCGACGCCGACTACGTAGCCGTTCGGTCGGCGACGCAACCCTTACGCGTCGTGACCGTCAAACTGCGGCATATGACCGACGAACGCGACGACGACCGCCACGAGTTCTCCGCGGGGCAGGGCGTCGACGCCGACTACGAGGAGTTCACCCTCGACCCCGAGGAGATCGACGCCGACCCGAACACGGTCGACCCCGTCGACTCCCGCGTCCTCACCGACATCCTCGACAGGCGAAACGTCGAGAGCGACGCCATCGACGTCGAGCGACTCATGGACGTCGGCCTCTCGTACATGGGGATCAACCGCTTCGAGGAGGCGACGGAGACGTTCGAGCGCGCCGCCCACTTCGCCGAGGAGGACTCGCTGGAGGCCCAGGAGGCGTGGGTGAACAAGGGCGCGGCCCACGCCGAACTGGAGGAGTACGACGAGGCGATCGGCGCCTACGAGGAGGCGCTGCGGATCGACGACTCGTCGGAGCACGCCGCGACCGCCGAGACCAACCTCGCGTACGCGCTCTGGGAGTTCGGCCGCAGCGAGCAGGCGCTCGAACACGCCGAGCGCGCCGTCGAGACCGACCCGCGCTTCGCCGAGGCGTGGTACAACCGCGGCTTCATGCTGGTCGAGCGCGGGCTCGC
>NZ_NHPG01000067.1:0-72437 GCF_002252965.1 Halorubrum sp. Ea1 | reverse complement strand
GAGACCGACAGCGAAACCGAAGGATAACCGACGCGGCGGCGAGGGTCACGCGGGAATTCACTTTTTCTTCGAGGAGCGAGTCCAGCCTCCGATAGACGGTGGTTCCTCGAACGTCTGCGTCGCGTCCCCGTCGATAGCCAGTCGGGGAGGCGACGCGGCCACGCGTCAGGGAATACTCTCGCCGGCGAACGGGCGGACCGCGACGACCGCCGTGACTGTCTCGACGGAGTTCACACGAGGCCGGCCGAGGCCTCGGCCCGCTGAAGCGAGACGAGAAACACCGTCCCGTCGGGGTCGTTGTCCTCGATGGACATCTCGCCGCCGAACTGAGTGACGAGTTGGTGGCCGAGGGTCAGCCCCACGCCGAGTCCCGCGCTTTCGGCCCCGTTCGTCCGTTCGGAGAAAACGGCCTCGCGCCGGTGTTTCGGGATCCCCGTCCCGTTGTCGGCGACCCTGATCGTGACGGTGTCGCCCTCGGCCACCGCGTCGACGTGGACGGTCGGCGTCTCCTTGTCGTTGTACACCACCCCGTTGTTGACGAGGTTCGCGACGACGGACGAGAGGAGTTCGTTCGCCTTGACGGACGCCTCGGGGACGGACCCGAGCGTCACCTCCGCGCCCCCGTGCAGGCGGGTCGCCTTCTCGACTTCGTTCTCGAGGAGCGCCTCGAGGTTCACGTCGCCGAGCGGGTCCTGATCGTCGGCCATCGCGTCGAGGGCCTGACCGATCATATCCGTCAACTCGAGGATGTGGTTGCCCGACTGTCTGATCTCCTCGAGTATCGACTGCCCGCGCGGATCGACGTGATCGGTCAGCTCCGAGGCCCGACCGACGATGAGACTCACGTCGTTTCGAACGTCGTGGCGGGTGAGGCGGTTCAGGATCGCGAGCCGATCCGAGCGTCGTCTGAGAATTCGTTCCCGCTTTTTTCGTTCGATCGCGTACTGGAGGGTCAAAAGCAGCAGTTCGGGGGTCAGCTTCCCTTTCACGAGGTAGTCCTGCGCCCCTCTCGAAATCGCTTCACCGCCGAGCCGCTGTTCCGGCATCCCGGTCAGAACCACGACGGGGACGTTCGGGTCGACGTCGACCACGGCGTCGACCGTTTCGGCGCCTTCGCTGTCGGGAAGCTGGAGATCGAGGAGAACGACGTCGTACGTTCCCTCACGGAGGCGTGCCGTTCCTCGGTCGAGGTCCTCCTCGTGGGTAAACCGGATGCTCTCGAACTCGCTTTTATCGAGTACGCGTGCGAAAAGACCCGTCTCCTTCGCCGTTTTGTACTGCTCCCGAACGATTCGCGCGTCCGCGGGATTGTCCTCGATCAGCAGCACGGATAGAGCCGTATCGTCAGTCATGCGTTGTTGTGAGATGATGAGACCGCGTCATGAGTCGCCGTCCGGTTCCAGAGTCGCGACGAGCCGGTCCGCGTCGTCGAGCCCCTCGGTCGGGTCGTCGATCTCCGACTCGAGCGTCGCCAGTCGGTCGAGCAGCTGCTCGTAGCGGTCGTCACGCGCCAGCTCCGTCGCCACGAACTCGCTTTCGAGCAGCGCTCGCTTCGCGTTCAACACCAGGTACTCCTGCGTCCTGTCGTCGTAGGAGTCCCTCGTCAACACGTCCGTGACCATCTGCGTGAGCTGCTCTTTCGATCCCGGTTTCGTGAGATACGCGTCGAACGACATGTCGAGGATGTCCAAGTCGGGAGTGATCGCGGTGAGAATGATCACCCGCGTGTCGAACCCCCAGTCGCGTATCTGTGCGAGGACGTCCTCCCCGGACATGCCGGGCATCCGGCGGTCGAGCAGCACGACGTCGACGTCTTCGGACAGCTCAGAGAGCGCGCCCTCCCCGTGATACGCCCGTTTGACCTCGTACTCCTCTTCCAACCAGCCGGCGTACATGTCCACGAGCCGCGGGTCGTCGTCGACGACGAGGACGGTCGGGTCGGGGTCGAGGTACCGTTCCCCCCAAGAGGCCAGCGAGGAGAGTATCGACTGCAGATCCCGCCCGTCGTCGGTCAAGCTGTACTCGACTCGTTTCGGGGATTCGCTCACGACGGTCCTGTCGAGGAGCCCGTTGTCGACGAGCTCCTCGAGGCTCTCGGTGAGGACTTTCGACGAGATCCCCTCCAGGCGTTCCTGGAGCTCGCTGAACCGTAGCGACCCGTCGGTGAACAGTCGCTGGACGATGACCGGATGCCATTTCTTTGAGATTACGTTCATCGCCTCCGTGAGCCGCTCGACGTCTCGGTCGGTTCCGTCTCCCGTCACGGTCGATAATTCGATCGTAACCGGTCTTATTATGCGGGTGGTAAACGACCGATCATTCCGTCCGATTCCGGAGCGGTCTCCGGCCTCGCGGGTCGGAATCGGATTACCAAAGCCGTACTTTTCGGAGGGAGGGCCCAACGGCGATCGATGTGGCCATGGGAACACGTCGCGTTCGGCTATCTGCTCTACTCGGCGTACACGCGCGTCAGACACGGGGAGTCACCGGAGGCGACGTCGACTGTCGCGATGGCGACGGCGGCCGTCCTTCCGGACGTGATCGATAAGCCGCTCGCGTGGGAGTTCGACGTGTTCGCCACGGGGTCCGCGCTCGGGCACTCGGTGTTCGTCGCGGCTCCGCTGCTCGTCGGCGTCGTCGCCCTCTCGCGGAACGCGGACCGCTCGGCGGCGGCGGACGGCTTCGCGGTCGGGTACGCGTCGCACCTGCTCGGCGACCTGCTGCCCGCGAGCGTTCGGAGCGGCGCACTCGTCGCCGACCGCCTCCTCTGGCCGCTCGGATCCGCCCCGCCCGACGGTCACGTCAGCCTCGGCGCCGGCTTCGATCACTACTTCGCGGAGTACCTCGCGTCGATCGTCACGCTCGATCCGACGCCGTACGTAGCTGTGCAAGCCGCGACGCTCCTCGCGACCGTGGCCCTGTGGACGGCGGACGGAACGCCGCCGTTGCCCGACGCGATCGAGGCCGCCCGGACGCGGGGCCGCCGGCTGTTCGGCGACTGACGGCGGACCGGGCGGAGCGCGATCGCTGACCTCGATCACCGCCGCACCGGGGTTACCATCGCTGTAATAACGTGTCTGTGGGGGCGTGAACCGGACATGAAACGACGGGCGGTGCTCGCCGCGGGAGCGACGGTAGCGGGCTCCGTGGTGGCCGGCGCGACGGTCGGTGCAACGCGCGGTGCGAGGGTCGGTGCAACGCGCGGTGCGACGACCGGCGACGATCCCGAGCCGCGCCCGCCGTCGCCGGCGGCGGAGACGACGGTCGAGACCGGAGCGGTGCGCCCGGGGACGAGACGGGAAACCCCCTACTTCGAGGTCGGCTCCGACGACAGCGGGCCGACGGCGGTCGTCGTCGGCGGGGTCCACGGAAACGAGGTGAGCGGCTATCGGGCCGCGGAACGGATCGCTGAGTGGGAGGTGACGGACGGGTCCGTCGTCGTCGTGCCGTGGGCGAACGTCGTCGCCGTTCGCCGGAACGAGCGCGAGGGGCCGGACGGCGACCTCAACCGACAGTTCTCGATCGGCGGGGAGCCCGAGACGCCGCTCGCGCGGAGTCTCTGGGAACTCGTCGCCGCCGCGGACCCGGACGTCGTCGTCGACCTCCACCGGTCGAGGGGGATCTACGGGACGCACGGCCGGTGGGTCGGGCAGGCGCTGTTTCCGACCGCGGCCGGCGGCGCGACGAGCGACGCGGACGCCGTCGCCGACCGCGTGAACGAGGCGGTGGTCCCGGCGTCGATGTGGGCCCACCGGTTCCGGCGCGGCAACACGCTGGGGGGGACGTCTCCCCTGTTGATCCACAAGGTGAGCGCGGACCTCGACACCGCCGGCGTGCTCGTCGAGCTCACGGAGTTCTACCTCGACGTCGACACGCAGGTCCGGTGGACGGAGCTGATCGCCGAACGGTTGCTGTCCCGGCACGGGATCGAACGACGGGGGTCGGCGATATGACGACCGCAGGCGACGACGTGACGAGCGAGAGCGACGGAGGGCCGGGAGCGGACCGCGGCGCCGCGATTGCGGACCGTGACGACGCGATTGCGGACCGCGGCGCCGCGATTGCGGACCGTGACGACGCGATTGCGGACCGCGGCACGTGGTGGACCGTCGTCGCGGGACCCGGCGTGGTGTGTCTCTTTTCACTGCTCACGGTGCCGCTGGTCCTCGGGACGCTCGACGCGCGGCTGCACTCGCCGCTCGCCGCGCCGGGATACGCGCTGTTCGTCGCGCTCACGGTCGTCGGGGAGCGCGTCGTCCCCCAGTTCGCGTTCCGGCTCTACTGGCCCCCGTTTCTGCTCTGCAGTTACGGGGTCGCCGTCGCGGGGGCCGGCGTCGGTCGCGCCTGCCTGCGCGGCTCGGACCGGCTC
Organism: Halorubrum sp. Ea1; assembly: GCF_002252965.1. NCBI lineage: Archaea > Methanobacteriati > Methanobacteriota > Halobacteria > Halobacteriales > Haloferacaceae > Halorubrum > Halorubrum sp. Ea1. Next base: position 68,068 of record NZ_NHPG01000067.1, on the reverse strand, counting down.
CGCGGCGCCGCCCGCGAGTGAGACCGCGGCGTCCGGACGGATTAGCAAACCGATAAGCGACGGCTGTCACACAGCCGATGTGAGCGGCGGAGCGGGCGGCGGAACACCCCCGATTTACGCGAACGATTACCATCCCGCACAGGCGTCTGTGGCCGCACGATGTCTGAAGAGGGTACGCGTTCGCTGTTGCATCGCCGAGGGATCATCAAGACGGTGGGGGCGGGCGTCGCGGCGTCCGCCGTCCCCGGCGGAACGGCCGTCGCTTCGGATCACGTCGAGGTCGTCGACATCGTCGAGGCGGGCGCGGACGACACGGGGACCGAGCCGATCGACGACGTGTTCGCGGACCACGCGGGCGACGACACACGGATCGAGTTCCCCGAGGGGCGATACAGGGTCAACGACCTCACCCTGTACGGACTGACGAACTTCGCGATGGTCGGGACCGGAGAGGCGGTCCTCGTCCCCGGCGACGAGTACGACCCGCGCACGTGGATCGCGGGGACGAACAACCGGGACGTCCGCGTCGAGAACTTCGTCATCGACAACACCGGGGAGGGCGTCGGCTCGTCGCTGACCGTTCACGCGTACGACGGGCTCGTCGTTCGCGACGTGACGAAACGCGGCCACCACGACGCCGGCACGGCCGCGTTCGGGTTCCGGGTCATCGAGGCGGACGGAACGGGGACCGTCGAGAGGCTCCGGGCCGCGGACGGCGGCGACAGCGTCGGCATCTACACGGATCCGGTCGGGGAGATAACTTACCGGGACTGCCACGTCGAGCTGTTCGCGAACAACGGGGTCTACGGCTCGCTCGGGACGGGAGCGGTCCACGTCGACGGCGGGCTCTACCGCAACAACAACGTCGCGAGCGTTCGGCTCGGCGCGCCCGGAAGCACCGTGACGGGCGCGACGTTCAGGGTCGACGACCCGCCCGATGACTACGGGAACTGCCGCGCCGTCCGAGTGGCCGACGGCCCCGGACCGGTCGCGATCGAGGACTGCGAGATCCGAATGATCAGCGGCCGCGGGACCGGCGGCGTCGTCGGCGCGTTCAGCGGCGGGTCGTTCACTGTCCGCGACACGGCGATCCACGTGGGGCCGCGGTACACGACGGTCGGCTCCGGCGGCACGCGGACGAGCTACGCGATCCACGTCGACCCGGCGACGGAGGCGGAGGTGGGGAGCCGGACGATCGAGGACACGGTGATCACGGGTGCCGGTGACCGCGTGGCGCCGGTCGAGTTCGCCCGCGACGACAACGAGCTCAGGAACGTCTGCGTCGAGCAGTCGGGCGAAGACCGCGCCGGGATCGTCTTCCACGACAGCGCGGACAACGTCGTCAGCGACTCGACGGTGTCGGTGCCCGGCGAAGCGATCGTCCTCGACGGCGACTCGTCGGTCGACAGAGACGGCGTCTCGACGGACGGGAGCTGTGCGTGGCCGACCGAGGGCGAAGCGGTCGGTGACGACGGCGGCGAGGCGGCCGGGACCGCCGGCGGCGAGGCGGGCGGGGCCGCCGACGCCCCGCCGACGGACGGGGACCGCATCACGATCGGCGGCGGCGGCTCGGCGGCGCGCTACGAGTTCACCGTCGACGGCGACGTCGAGAGATCGGCCGCGGGCGACGCGGCGGTTGACGACGGCGACGCGATCGCCGACAACGGCACCGTCACCGGGCGGGCGACTGACGAGCCGGACGCGTACGCCTTCGACGGCGTCCTTACGGACTTCGAGGCGGCCGACGACGTGGATGTCGCGATCAACGGGGAGTCGGTTCCCCCCGAGCTTATCGGGCCGAACGTCCTGACGGTCGTCGGGAAGGGCGAGACCGTCCGCTACGAGTTCGAGGTGACCGGCAGCGTCGCGAAGTCCACGGCCTACGGGGGGACGATAAACGACTTCGACGAGGTCCGCTCGGACGGCACCGTCGCCGGCCGCACGACCGACGAAGCGGACTCGTACAGCTGTATCGGCGTGGCGTCCTCGTTCGAGGCGGCCGGACCGGTGGAGGTGTACGCGGACGGGGAGCTCGTCACAGACGTCTGACTCGCCCAGGCGGACCGACCGAGAGTCGGGTTTACGCTCCCGATATAGATACGTCGCCGGCGCCGAGAGACGGACGCTTACGATGGGCAACGGATTTCGTTCTTTCGCCGACCTCGTGCTCGTGCTGCTGCTCGGCGCCGTCGCCGCCTGGGCTATCGCGATCGACGTCGGGTTCGGACCGCTCCGAGTCCTCTTCGGTATCGCGATGGTCCTGTTCCTGCCGGGGTACGTCCTCGCGGCGACGCTGTACCCAGGCCGCGCGGCGACGGAGCGCGACGCGGACCGTGCGCGCGCGCTCGACGGTCTCGAACGGGCGGTCCTCTCCGTGCTGTTGAGCGTCTGCGTCGTCCCCCTGCTCGCGTTCGCGGCCGACGTCACCGGCCTCGGCGTCTCCCGAGAACCCGTCCTCGGCCTCGTCGTCGCTTGGATCGGCGTGTTCGCCGTGGCCGCCACCGTCGCTCGGCTCCGCCTGCCGGCGGACCGGCAGTTCCGGGTCGAGGGCGGAGGATCCCTCGCCGCCGTCGACGGCTTCCTCCGCAAGCAGTCCGCGTCGCTGCGCTCCACCTCGCCGTTCGCCCCGCAGAACGACGCCGAACTGCTGTTGAACGCGCTCGTCGCCGCCGGCGTACTGCTGCTCGTCGCGAGCGTCGGCTTCACCGCGGTCGCCGACCCCGGAAACGAGTCGTTCACGGAGCTGTACCTGCTCAGTGAGAACGAGGACGGGGAACTCGTCGCCGAGGGGTTCGAGACGGAGTACGCCGGCGACGAGTCCGTCCCCGTCACCGTCGCGGTCGCGAATCACGAAGGGGACCGCGCGGAGTACACCGGGGTGGTCACGCTTCAACGGCTGTCCTCGAACGGGACGACCGTCGAAGCGGAAGACGAGATCGGGCGCTTCGAGGCGACCGTCCCGGACGGCGAGACGGTGCGGATCGAACCGGAGGCGACGCCGTCGATGACGGGCGAGAACCTGCGGCTCCGGGTCCTGCTGTACGACGGCGAGGTGCCGAACGAGCCGTCCGCCGACAGCGCGTACAGGACGGTCCACCTCGACGTGACCGTCGAGGGGTAGGCGACCGCGCGCCGCCGACCGCGACGGTCGCGACCGATCGGCGACGGAAGCGACCGCGGTCCGCCGGCGACCGCACGCCCGCTATCGCGGACAGAAGTGGAGGTCGCCGTTCGTGTACACCCTGTCTCTGGTCGGCCCGCAGACGGAGTCCTCGGGAAGCTGTCGGACGCGCTGCTCCCCGCCGACGTTGAACACGGGCGCGTCCGACGACTGATACGACCGATAGATCGCCCTGTCGTCCGAGATCGTCCCGTTCTCGCCGACGGTTCCGACGCCGAACCGCACGTCGCCGAGGCGGTTGAGCGTCAGCACGTACGGGTGGTCGGCGTGTATCGGTCCGCCGCCGTCCATCGTCGTGCGCTCGATAAGCGTCTCCGCGGCGGCGAGCTCGGACTCGGTGTAGCTGTACTTCACGTTGTGCTCGTCGAACGCCGGCGCGTCCGGCGTCGCCTGGGTCGAGAGGATCATCGCCCCCGGATAGACGAGCGCGAACAGGACCGCGACGGCGACGAACGCCGGCGCCGCCAAGTCGCGGCGGAGGTACCCGAACCCGACGGCCGTGAGCATCGCCATCCCGACGTACAGGAACGGGTACCAGCGACCGGGCAGGAGCGAGTTGATCCCTAACAGCGGCGGGACGAGCGTGACAGCGAGCAGCGCCGCCACCCACCCGACTAGGACCGCGGTCGACTCCCGGAGTCGTTCGGCCCGCGTCGTCACGGCGGTCCCGACCGTGGTTCCGAACAGCAGCAGGAGGAATCCCAGCCTGTCGAGGTAGGTCAGCAGCGACTGATACGGGAGCGCGTCCGGGCCCCCGACGTCCTCGCCGAGCTCGGGGGCCCCTCCGCCCGCCGAGAGCGTCGCGACGTTCTCTCGCATCCTCGTGACGGCGCCGTTGAGTAGCGTCTCCCCGTAGTACGGGGTCTGGCTCCAGACGAACGACAGGAGCCCTGAGTTGAAGACGACGTACCCCAATAGCGTCGCCGTCGCGACGCCGAACGTCGTCGCGGTCCCGGCGGTGACGCCCCGACCGCCGGAGGCTCTCGCGAGCGGGAACACCGGTGACACGTACGCGACGTGGGCGAGCAGCGCGGCGCCGAGAACGGTCAACACGATGACCGACGACAGCTGGTGGGTCAACGCGAGCGCGAGGAAGAGGAAGACGAGCGCGGCGTCGTCTCGCAGGGAGGCGACTCCTTCCAACCGCCTGACGAACAGGAAGACGATCCCGAGGAAGATGGCGATCGACATGCTCGTCGGGATGAGGTGGATGCTCCAGCGGGTGACGTACCCCGCCAGCCCGTAGAGCGCCATCGCGAACAGCGCCCACCGGACCGTGGTCAGGTACCGCGTTGCGGCGAACACCAGTGGGAAGGAGGCGACCAGCGCCGTCCCGACGGAGAGGTACAGCGCCGCGCGGAGCGGGACATCCGCGAACAGCGACGTGACGGCGACAAGGAGGTGATACAGGGGCGCGCCGAGGTATTTCGAGTCGCCCATCCCGGCGACGCTGCCCGTCTCGACGAGGCGTCGGGTCATGTCCGGGACGTGAATCCAGACGTCGATGCCGGTGTAGCCGGGGACCGCGTACAGCGCCGGGAACCGAAGCGCGGCGACGAGGAGGACCACCTCGGCCAGCAGCGCGGGCGGGTGGAGAAACTCCTCGGGCGTGAAGTAGAGCTGCAGGAGGACGACGGTACCGAGGAGGCTGGCGATCACGTAGAAGGGAACCGAGCGACCGCCGGTCAGCGCCGACAGCGCGACGAGCAGCGCGACGCCGAAGAGGACGACGGCGAGGCCGACCTGCGGATAGCCGAACAGCGCCGCAGTCGGTCGGTCGGCGTCGGGCCGCCACCGGGCGAGGAGGTAGACGGAACACGCGGCGATGACCGTCAGCGGGATCGTCTTCGCCAGCGGGTGGGAGACGACGAGGTTGACCGCCAGCATCGCCGCGCCGGCGACGAGGCCGAGGAGGGCGATCGGGACGTCCTGTCTCATCCCGGCTCGTCACCACCGTCTCGGCCGAGCGATCGGCAGGCGTGTCGTCGAAGCGCGCCGATGCCACCGAATTGGCCGACGAGGCCGACTCCTTCGAGGCGGCCCGGTCGGACGCGGCGGTAACGCGGAACCACGATACGGTACCGACGGCCGCGAGGGGGTTAATTATCGGCCGTCTAATGCCGGCCCCGCTCGACGGACGGTTTCGAGCACCGCTCGCTTCCGGCCGCCGCGGCGCGCCGATCGCTTACCGCGAGGTGAGGGACCCGCTTCCCTAAATGTTAGAAATAGTATATGTGTGTCGTTCGGATGGATCCATCCAGAGACAGATGAACTCGGCAATCAGTGAGCGGACGGCGGAACTGCACAGCACGCGGCGGACGGTCCTCAGGGGAATCGGTGCCGCCGCGGCCGCGGCCTGCGGGCTCGGGGCGGCGGGCGGCGCGGCCGCGGCGTCCGATCGAACGAGCTATTCGATCAGGACGGGAACCGAGGAGGAGACGGACGTCTACGTGACGGAGGGCGCGGCCTCTGGGCCGACGGTCCTCGTCGTCGGCGGTCTCCACGGGAACGAGGCGTGCGGCTACCGGGCGGCGGAGCGGATCAAAGACTGGCGGATCGACGCCGGGACGCTGGTCGTCCTCCCCCGAGCGAACGTCCCGGCCATCGAGGCCGGCCACCGGCCGTGGGGCACCTGGGACCTGAACCGGCATTTCCCGGCGGGCGAACGGCCGAAAAGCAGGTTGGCGCAGGCGATCTGGGACGACGTGGTCGTCGAACACGACCCGGACTTCGTCTGGGACCTCCACAGCTCTCGGGGGATCCACAGCGAGGACGAGGGCGTCGGACAGGCGGTGTTTCCCACGCGGGCCGGCGACGCCAGGGACCAGGCCGCGGACGTCCGCGCGTTCCTCAACGACGAGTACGTTCCGGCGTCGATGCCGACGTACGCGTTCACCGGCTCGTCCAGCGTCGACGGGACGGCGGACATGCTCAAACACAAGATCGGCGCCGACCGGGACACGCCGTCGATCATCTTCGAAACGGTGTACAACGGGTTGTCGATGGCCCGGCAGGTCGCGTGGACGTCGGCCGCCGTGTGGCGCCACCTGCGGAACTACGGCCTGATCACGCGACCCGAGCGGACGATCACGGTCACCGGCCGAGGCGAGACCGCCCGCTACGAGTTCGCCGTCGACGGCGCCGTGACGTCGTCCGCAGCCGGCGGAGCCGAGATCAACGCCTACGACGGGATCGACGGCGGCGTCGTCACGGGCCGGACGACGAACCAGTCCGACTCCTTCCGGTTCACCGGGAGCGTCGTCGACTTCGACGCCGACGCGCCGGTGGACGTGACCGTCGACGGGGACGCGGTCGAGGCGGAGTCGGTCGGCGCCGACGTGCTCACGATCGACGGCGGCGGCGCGACGGCCCACTACGAGTTCGCCGTCGACGGCGACGTCGAGAAGTCGACCGCGCACGGCGCGACGCGCAACGGCTACGACGCGATCGCCGACGACGGCACCGTCACCGGCCGCACGACTAACGAACCCGACTCCTACCGCCTCTCCGGGCCCGTTCTCGATTTCGAGGCCGACGGCGACGTCGCCGTCTCGCTGAACGGCGACCGGATCGAACCGGCGTTCCTCGGGGCGTCCACCATCACGATCGACGGCGGCGGCGCGACGGCCCACTACGAGTTCACCGTCGACGGCGACGTCGAGAAGTCGACCGCGCACGGCGCGACGCGCAACGGCTACGACGCGATCGCCGACGACGGCACCGTCACCGGCCGCACCACCAACGAGCCCGACTCTTACGCTTTCACGGGAGTCGTCGAGTCCGTCTCGGTCGACGGGAGCGCGACCGTCTACGCGGACGGCGAGGCGGTCGATCTCCGATAGCCGGTCGTCGGGGAAACGGCGACTCGGGGACGAGCGACCCCGACGTTGCCGGCCGCTGATCGCGGGCGATCGGGGTCGCGCGTTCCATCGGCGACGCGACGCCCTCCGGCGATGGTGGGCGGTGCCGAGATCGCGGGTTTATCCCCACGGTAAATTACCGTGTCGCGGACGACGGGCGTGACATGCCGCAGTACACCCTTTCGTTCAAGCCCGCTGTCGGCCTCTACGGTCGACACGATCCGAGCGCCGCGCTCTTCGAGGACGGTCAGCTCCGCTTCGCGATCGAAGAGGAACGGCTGACGAGACGGAAGCACGCGACGGCCACCTTCCCCTCGCGGTCCATCGAGGCGTGTCTGGAGTTCCGCGGTCTCGACCTATCGGACGTCGACGAGGTCGTCCTGCCGTACGACCCGGCGCTCCGATCGAACATCCTCGGCTACCACCTCCGGGACTCGATCCGGATCGGGGGCGCGATACAGAAGCTGAACAACCTCTCGAACGCGGTCCGAAAGGAACTGGTCGCGCGGTACTTCCCGAAGGCGGAGGTCACCGACCGCCTCGCGGAGATCGGAACGCCCGTCCCGCCCGTGTCGCTCCGGTCCCATCACGCGTGTCACGCCGCGAGCGCGTTCCACCCCTCGACGTTCGACGAGGCGGCGGTGTTCACCATCGACGCGAAGGGCGAGTACGACTCGACCGTCGTCTGGCACGGGACGCCGGACGGGCTCGAACGAGTACGGACGTACGACCACCCGAACAGCCTGGGCCTGTTTTACGCCGTCGTCACCGAGTTCCTCGGCTACCGGATGTTCAACGGTGAGGGGAAGGTGATGGGGCTCGCGCCGTACGGGAACGAGAACCCCGCGATCGAGTCGGCGCTCCGGAGCGTGATCGACACCGGCGTCGACTACGACGTGACCGGGCTCACGGGGCGGTGGGGGACCGACTACGGGGTCGAGCGGCTCGAGGAGCTGTTCGGACGGTCCGCGAAGGCGGAGCCCACCGACTTCGATCAGTGGGAGAAAGACCTCGCCCACACCGCACAGGCGCTGCTCGAGGAGACGGTCGCTGACCTCGTCGACGCGTACTGTCGCCGGATCGGCACCGGCCGGGTCGGGCTGTCGGGCGGCGTCGCGCTCAACTGCAAGCTGAACAAGCGGGTCATGGAGCTCCCGTCGGTGGACGACGTGTTCGTTCAACCGGCCTCGAACGACGCGGGCCTGGCGCTCGGCGCCGGCTGGATCGACCGGGATCCGACCGACGTCGAGCCGATGGAGACGGCGTACTGGGGGCCCGAGTACGACGTCGACGCCGTCGAGGAACGGATCGAGACCAACAAGCTCGCGTACGCCAGACCCGACGACTTAGAGCGGACCGTCGCCGAGGCGCTCGCGTCTGGGGCTATCGTGGGGTGGTTCCAGGGCCGGCTCGAGTTCGGCCCGCGGGCGCTCGGAAACCGGAGCATCCTCGCCAGCCCGCGGAGCGAGGCGTCGCGGGACAGGGTGAACCGCTCCGTGAAACACCGCGAGGAGTGGCGGCCGTTCGCCCCCTCGATGGTCGAGGAGGCGGCCGACGACTACCTCGTGGACGCGACCGCGGCGCCGTTCATGATCAGGAGCTTCGACGTCGAGCCGGAGAAGCGAGACGAGATACCGGCGGCGCTCCACCCCGCGGACGGGACGACGCGCCCCCAGACGGTGAGCGCGGACGCGAACCCCCGATACCACCGCTTGCTGCGCGAGTTCGAGGAGCTGACGGGGACGCCGGTGCTGCTCAACACCTCGTTCAACGATCACGGCGAGCCGATCGTGACCGAACCGATCGAAGCGATCAAGGACTTCTTCGGCACGGGACTGGACCTCCTCGTCATCGAGGACCTCGTCGTCGCGAAGTTCGAGTCGACGTTGGGAAGCGGGCGGCGTTCGGACGACGGAGCGACCGACCGGACGACGGTCGATCGACGGGAGGGAGACGCGTCGGCAGACGGGCGGGCGGCGATCCGATCCGCGATCGCGGACCGGGCACCTTAGCAGCCGGGTAAGAAAGACCCGACGGCGGATAGCACACGACCAGCCGTGAGCACGACACGACGACGACGGCGTCGTTCCCCCGCGAACGGCGCGACGAGGCCGGGAGCCGCCGCGGAGCCGAGCCGACCGCGCGACGCGATTCCGGTCGCCACGCGCGAGTTCGCGGGGAGCCGGGCGGGGCGACGTCGACGCCCGCTGGGCCGGTTCGGTCTCGCCGACGGGGAAACGAGTCGAGGCGAGAGCGCCCCGTGAAGCGAACGTTCGCCTCCGCGTTCCTCTCGGTCGTCGGTGGGAAGTTCGTCATCGTCGCGGCGGCGGTGTTCATCACGCCCCTGCTCGTCAGGCTTCTCGGGGAGGACGCCTACGGGCAGTACGCGACGCTGATGGCGATGTTCGGGCTGCTGATGATACTCGTCAGCTCCGGGGTCAACAGCGGGACGCGGAAGTTCATCTCCGAGGAGCGCGACGCCGACGGGTGGAAAGACCACGTGTTCGGCTTCTACTTCCGATTCGCGGCCCTGTTCGCGTTCCTCGGATCGGCGCTGCTGGTGGGCGCGGCGCAGATCGGACTCGTCGACGCCGCGCTCGGCGAGGAGTTCGCGGGCTACGCCTCCGTGCTCGGTCTCCTCGTGTTCGCCTCGCAGTTCGGCGAGTACGCGCGCCGGGTGTTGATGGGGCTCAAACTGGAGCACGTCTCCGAGCCGATCGGCGTCGTGCACAAGGTGTCGTTCGGCGCGTTCGCGGTCGCCTTCGTCTACTTCGACTACGGCGTGCTCGGGGTGCTGCTCGGGCACCTCGTCGCCCGCGTCATCGAGATCGCGCTGTCGCTGTACTTCATCTCGAAACGGCTCTCGCTCGCGAGCGTGTTCACGCCGACGCCGGCGTCGTTCCCGCGGTCGAGGCTCCTCAGTTTCAACCACCTCTCGGTGGTGTACATCTTCCTCCTCACGTCGCTGTACCACGTCGACGTGTTGATGTTGGAGCGGTTCACCGCGAGCGCACAGGTCGGCTACTACAAGATCGCCCTCGTGATCGCCGAGTTCCTCTGGTTCGTCCCCCGGGCGCTCCAGTCGGTGATCATCCAGTCGACGTCGAACCTGTGGGCGGAGGGGAAGACCGAACAGGTGACTCGGCTGTCGAGCGCGATCACGAGGTACACGCTGGTGCTCACGATGCTCCTCGCCGTCGGGTTAGCGGTTCTCGCGCGGGACGTCGTCCCGCTGTACGCCGGTCCCGCGTACGTCGCGTCCGTCCCGCCGCTGCTCCTGTTGTTGCCCGGAACGATCGGCTTCGCGATCGCTCGCCCGATCCTCGCCGTCAGCCACGCGAAGGGCGACCTCCGCGTGATGATCGCCGCGACGGGGCTGTCGGCGCTGATCAACGTCGCGCTCAACGCGCTCCTGATCCCGACCTACGGTATCGAGGGGGCCGCGATCGCCACGTCGGTCGGCTACGGGTCGCTCCCGCTGTTCCACGTGGCCGGCGCCCGCCGACTCGGCTACCGACCGCTGTCGGATCTCCGGCTCGGGCGCGTGGCCGTCGCGGCCGGCGCGACCGGGGCGGTCATCCACCCGCTCGCGAACGCGATAGCGGGGACCCTCCCGACGCTCGCGCTCGTGCCGCCGACCGGGTTCGTCGTCTACGTCGCGGTCGCGATCGCGACGCGGCTGGTCACGCTCGACGAGGTGAAACGCGGCGTCGCCGGGCTTCCGGACCCCGTCGGTGCCCGGGCCACCTCGCTCGTCGAGCGGGTCGTGGACTGACCACCCCGACTCCGCGTCGGCTCAGTTCCGGTCGGCTCAGGCCCCGTCGCCGGCCGAACGGCGAGAGAGCCCCGGCAGGTCTCCGACGAGGCGGCTCACCAGCGCTTCCGCCCTGCGTCGCGACTTCGACGGTGGATCGACGACCGGCCTGTCCTCCGTCTCCTCGAGCAGCTCCCGCGTCCGTTCGATCGCGTCCGGAGTGCGGCGATCGGCCGCGATCCCGGTCCGGAGCTTCAGGGCGGTCTCGACGACGGCGCGGTGCGACTCGTTCCGGATCAGGTTGAGCAGGACGAGCAGTTCGGACTCCCGGCCGCCCGCCTCCCACAACCCCCCTTTCCGCAGGTGAGTGCCGGGATTGCACAGCCCCTTCACCGGGTCCCCGCCCCCGATCTCGCGGAGCCAGCCCGCGTACCGCTGGAGGAACACCCGATCGGCGACCTCCTGCCAGTGCGCGTGCAGGTCCTCGGCGGTGAGCCGCCCGAGGCGGTGGACGCGACCGAGCAGCGCGTCCCTGCGCTCGCCCTCCGGTATCTCCCGAACCCGGCCGTCGACGAACTCGACCGGCACGAGGTCGGCCGACACCGGCGTGTCGCCCGCGAACGCGAGTTCGACCGCGAGCCCCTCGCGGGTGCTCGGCCGCCGCCGCTGTTCGAACAGGAAGTTCCCGAGGCTGTAGAACACCGGCGTCCCGTCCGCCTCCTCCCACCCCTGGGGGACGTGGGGGTGGTGGCCGACGACGGCGTCGACCCCGTCGTCGACGAAGCGGCGGAGCCGTCGTCGCCGCGCCACCGGCGGGAACGGGACGTACTCGGTCCCGCCGTGGGAGACGAGCAGCGTCGCGTCGGCCGCGTCCGCCGTCGCCGCCACGCGCCGTCGGGCGTCCGGGTGACAGACCCACGCCGCGCCGGGGTCGTCCGCGTCGGCGACGCCGAACTCCCGCTCGCAGACGCCGAACAGCGCCACGTCGACCGACCCGTTCGCGACGCGTTCCCGGTGGGGCGACAGCGCGTCCTCGGCGTCGGTGCCCGCGCCGCAGACCGCGACGCCGGCGTCGCGAAGCGCCGACGCCGTTTCGAGCACCCCGTCTCGACCGAGGTCCGCGGCGTGGTTGTTCGCGAGCGATACCGCGTCGACGCCGGCCGCCGCCAGCACCGCGGGCGTCCGGCGGTCGGTGCGCTTGATCGCGCCCGACTTCGTCAGCGGATCGCCGGCCCCCTCGATCGCCCCCTCCAGGTTGAGCACGGTCAGATCGGCGTCCCGCATCCGACGCCGGAGCGAGGGGCCGACGGGGCGGTCCGCGAAACTCTCCTCGACGATGGTGTCGCCGCCGACGAAGAGGGACCAGCGGTCCCCGTCCGAGGGCTCGGCGTCGGCGAGCCGAACGCGGGCGCCCGCGTGTTCCTGAGCGGTCATCAGTCGGTCAGTGGGGGGAGCAGGGACGTTATTATCCGGTGACAAAGCCGACAGCCGCGTCGGTGTCCGGGGCGTACGTCGTCGCCGGCTGACGCCGATGGAGCGAGCGCGGTGGCGACGGACCGGGGCGGACCCACCGACCCCCGGGTAAGACGGTCGCTTACTCGGAAGTTATAAAGTATTGATATGTTGGGGAGAGCTCGATCCGCTCGTGTCAGAACCACACGCCACTTCGCAGGACTCCGCGGCAGGCCGTCTGTCGCGGCGCTCGTTGATGAAAGTCGCCGGCGGGATCGGACTCGTCGGATCGGCGGGATGCGCCGCCGCCACGGACGGGGGCGGCACGGGTCCGTCTCAGACGAAGGGCGCGACGGACCCGTCGGGCGACTACGACATCGGCGGCCGGCGTCTCGTCGGCGCGGACGGCTACGGGACGGTCGCGGAGGCGTGGGCGGACGCCGACGACGGCGACACCGTCTACGTTCACTCCTCGTACGACGCCGCCGAGGCGGGCGAGTCATTCCCGATCGAACTCGACTGCCGCGAGAAACAGGTCACCCTCTGTGGGGGGCACCCCTCGGCGTCGGTCATCGACGCCGGCGAGACGGACGAGACGGTGTTGGAGGTCGTCGGCGCCGGAAGCGGCGACTACCAGAACAACCCGCTCGTCAAGGACCTCAAGGTCGTCGGCGGCGGGATCGGTCTGCGGCTCCGCGCCGCGCCGTTCGCCTCGTTCGAGAACCTCACCTTCTATCGGACCGCCGACCACGCCGTCCTCGTCGACGGTCACCCGGACTCCGGCACCTTCGGCACGAACTGGTACAACGTGCAAGCGTGGAACTGCGGCGGCGACGGGATCAGGACCGACCGCTCGGCGGCGCCGCACGGGACGACCCTCTGGGGGTGCCGGTTCACCGCGAACCGCGGGGCGGGGGTCCGGTTCCGCGGCGCCGCCTGTAAGATGGTCGGCGGCACGAGCCAGCTCAACTACGATTACGGCGTCGAGACGCGGGGCGGGAACGCGACCCTCGTCTCCGGCGCGTACGTCGAGGGGAACGCCCGCGGCAACGACTTCCCCGTCGAGGTGTACGCCAAGCGGGCCGACGGCCTCACGGTCGAGAACACGTACTTCCACGGGATCAACCCCCGCGGGGCCGAGCACGGTCACGACCGCGTCCAGCGCGCCGTCAACGTCCACGACTCGGAGAAGCTGACGGTCCGGGACTGCGTCGGGCGGCGCTACGGCGACGGCTTCGTCGCGACGTTCGGGTGCGTCGACGCCGACGTGTACGCCGCCTCGCACCACCTCGAGGAGACCGAGCTCTTCGCCCGCGACCCGACGCGAAACGGCAACGCCCGAGCGCGGTCTCACGGCGTCATCCTGCCGACGGACCTCACCGCCGTCGACGGCGCCTGCGAGTACGACCGGGGGTACCACGTCGGCGGCGACGGCGTCGAGGGCCACGCTATCTGGCGGAACGGCGGGTGGAAGGTGTCAGAGACGGTCTCGCTCTGAGGCGTTCCGCGCGCCGAAGCGAGCGGGATCCCGCGTCGGGGTCCCGCGGTCGACGATTGACGGGTCAGCTCCCGTACCCCTCGGCGTCGACGGGGCCGCTGAACACGCCGTAGAGGAATTTGAAGTACCATAACACCAGTAGCAACACGGGGAACCCGAGGACGGTCACGAGGTTCAGCGCCAGCGGCGAGACGACCGCTCCCCTGACGCTCAGCCCGGTCGACGGGTAGAGCGTCGGGTACAGCAGGAGCGCGAGCAGTACGCTCAACAGCGCGGGAAGCGTCAGCGCGCTCGCCAGCCAGGCGCGGTACGCGCCGCGTCTGGCCAGAACGGTCCCGGCAAGCCCCGCGGCGATCGAAAGGGCGACGACCGCCACCGCGAGCGGCGAGCGGATCGCCTCGGCGGCGCCGCCCGCGTCGGTCGCGACGACGGAAGCCAGCAGCGCGACCGTCCCGCCGAGGTACGCCAGCGTCGCGGCGGTTCCGTACCCCCGCAGTTCCGACGCCACGTCCGGGTCGCTTTTCGCCGCGAGGAACGCCGCTCCCGTGACGATCGAGACCGCGACGAGGTCGACGCCGGTGAGCAGTGCCGGAAGCGACAGCGTCGCGACGTCGAACGCCCAACGACCCGCGAGCATCCCGAACAGCAGCGGTGCGGTGGCGCTGCCGCCGACGAACGCGTAGTCGCAGTACCGCTCCCACCGCTCGTCGTCGCGCTGTTCGCGTAGCTCCGGACCGAGTCCCCGGAACAGCAGCGCGAAGACGAGCCCGATCGCGAGCAGATTGTGGTCGGCCAACAGCGCGGAGTACACGCGCGGGAACGCCGCCAGCAGCATCGTCGCGAAGGCGATCAGCCACACCTCGTTGGCGTCCCAGACCGGACCGAACGCCGCCAGGAACGTCTCTCGCTCGTGTTCGGTCGTCCGCGTCGCGTACAGCATCCCGATGCCGAAGTCGAACCCGTCGAGGACGACGTACATCCCCAGCGCGAACATGACGGCGGCGAACCAGATCTCCGGCAGCGACGCGACGAGATAGGCGTCGACCGGCAGCAGCGACTCAGTCATCGTCGCTCACCTCCGGGAGCGGACCGCGCCAGCGGTCGCCGCTCGGCTCGTTCACGCCGAGCGCTCGGAGTTCGTCTTGGATCAGCCACTTCAGGACGTACAGCGCCGTCGTCACCAGCCCGACGTAGACGACGACGAACGCGGCCAGCGTGAGGGTCGCCTCCGCCCCGGTCAGCGTCGAGGAGACCGCCTCACCGGTTCTGAGTTCGCCCTGAATGACCCACGGCTGGCGGCCGATCTCGGTGACGTACCAGCCCGTGAGCAGGGCGGCGTATCCGAGCGGCGACGCCGCGACCATCGCCTTCAGGTAGCGGTCGCTGTCGGAGAGCCGCCCGCCGTACGTGAGGTAGCCGCCCCACAGCGCCAGCGCGATGAACAGGAAGCCGAGTCCGACCATCGCGCGGAACGACCAGAACACGAGCGCGACGGGCGGGTTCTCCTCGTACTCGTTCAACCCGGTCACCTCGGCGTCGAAGTCGCCCCCGCTGGCGAGGAACGACCCGACTCTGGGCAGGCTCACCGTGACGAGGTTCTCGGCGCGGGGGTCGGTGAGCGCGTCGACCTCGCTCGGGAACGCCAGCAGGTGCAAGTCGGCCTCGTCCGTCTCGTAGTGGGCCTCCATGGCCGCGAACTTCTGCGGCTGCGTGTCCTCGACGTGACGGGCGTAGGCGTCGCCGTGGACGGCCTGCACCGGCGCAGTGACGAGCAGGATCACCACGGCGAGCTTCAGCGCGGTGTTCCACGCCGCCGACTCGCGGGTCTTCCAGACGATGTACGCCGAGACGCCCGCGACCAGTAGCGCGACCGCGATCAGCGACGCGTTGATCATGTGAACGTACATCCAAGGCATGCGCGGGGTGAGGAACGCGGCGCTCGGGTCCGTGAGCCTGGCGACCTCCATCCCGTTCCGGGAGACCATTTCGTATCCCCTCGGCGTCTGCATCCACGCGTTGACGATCAGGATCCAGAACCCCGACAGCCACGCGCCGACGCCGACGAGCACCGACGAGAGGACGTACGTCCCGTCCCGGACGCGCTCGCGGCCGTACAGCAGCACGCCGAGGAACACGGCCTCGAGGAAGAAGGCCATCTTCGCCTCGAAGGCCAGCGGACCGCCGATGAGCTCTCCGGCCACCGCCGAGAACTGCGGGAAGTTCGTCCCGAACTGAAAGCTCATCGGGATCCCGGTGACCGTCCCCATAACGAAGCCGACGGCGAACACCTTCACCCAGAACGAGCGCAGTCGCGCGAACCGCTCGTCGTCCGTCCGCACGTCCTTCCAAGTGAAATAGATCATAAACGGCGCGAGACCGATCGAGAGAGACGCGAAAATGATGTGAACGGAGATGGTCCAGCCGAACTGTGCGCGGCTCGCGAGCTCCGGGGAGAGGAGCGCCACCCACCCCGGATCGATGCCACTGAATAACGTGCTCGGCAGCATGCGGCCCGTCTTTGGCTCGAAGGCGTAAAGAAGATTGACCCGGCTCCCCGTTCGGAGTACCGTACTCCAACAACTTATCCGTGTCAGGCCGTAGCTCTGGACCGGCACCGTTCCGAGTGGGCGCGAGGAACGAAGCGGTACGGCTCCGTGTACGCGGACCCGGAACCGGCCGCCTCGCCGGAGATAGCGACCGGGTCGAACGAGACGTCGCTGAGCGAGAGGGTCCGTGCGCGCTGTCGGGGTCGGGAATCGCCGCTACACGACATCGTATCAGACTTATATACTATCATTACTTTTTATATTTCGTCGATCGGCCAGTCGGTCACCCGTTCGCGGTCGGCTCCGGAGCGCCGACCGACAGCCCGCGGACCGAACGCGTCGAGAGCGTGTCGCGGCCGGTAGAAGCCAGAATCGCATCGACGGGCCGCTGGATCGGTCGGACGCCGCCGTCGATTCGAAGTCGGCGATGTATCGGTCCAAACGCGCGTTATGCGTCAATTACTCGAGTGACTGCCGAAACGGTCCGTTCCGAACTCCGCGGGAAACGTCGGGTGGAAGCCGCGGTCCGCCCCGGCGACTGGGTTCCGTGACCCCGCGTTGCACGTCGCCGTCACGGGCGCCGACTCCGACGCGAAGCGGGGCGGTCGGAACAGCGCTATATGTATTATATAATATCTAACTGATAAATTAACAGTCTGCTTAATTATTTCGGTGGCCCCGCTATCGGTGACGCGCGGCTCCGGACCGCGGCCACCGTCGAGGCCCGGTCGATATGACCGCCGCTCCGGATCCGAGACCCCATCGTTATTGTGGCGCCCGTCGAACCGTCGCGTATGTACGACGATATCCTGGTGCCGACCGACGGCAGCGAGGCGGTCGACCGCGCGCTCGATCACGCCCTGCGGCTGGCGAGCGACCACGACGCGACGGTCCACGCGTTGTACGTCGTCGACCGGCGGATCGCGACCGCGAACTCCGGCGACCTCCACGACGAGATCGTCGAGGACCTGGAAGCGCAGGGCGAGGACGCGGTCGCCGCGGTCGCCGAGCGCGCCGAGGGAGATGGACTCGCCGTCGAGACGAGCGTCCTCCGGGGAACGCCCGACACGGAGATCGTCTCCTACGCCGACGAGAACGGGATCGACGTGATCGTGATGAGCCCGGAGGGGAAGTCGCCGCGCGAGCGGATCCGGTCGCTCGGCAGCGTCTCCGACCGCGTCGCCGACGACGCGAGCGTCCCGGTGTTCCTGATCAAGTAGGCGGCGCGGGAGTCCGGCGGCGGCCGACGGCGCGGGACCGGGGAGCCTGGCGGCCGCTACTCCGCGAGCGTCGCCGCCGCCTCCCGGAGGAGGCCGTCGAGGATCTCCGGCGTGGTGGGGTGGTACGCGCGGTCGGGCACGTCTCGGACGTCCGTCCCGGTCTCGATTATCACCTGCATCGTCTTCGCCATCGCGTCGGCGTGGTAGTGCAGCCCCTGGTACCCGAGGACCGCCCCGTCGGCGCCGACGACGAGCCGGGCGAGGCCCTCCGGGACGTTCTTCGTCTTGAACACGCCGTCGTCCGCCGCCTCGCGGGTGACGACGCGGTGGTCGAGGCCGGCCGCCTCGGCCGACGCCGCCGAGTGCCCGACGCGGGCGAACGGGAGCACGCCGAGCCCGGAGAACACGACGTGGTGGTGGACGTTCTCGTAGTCGACGAGCGGGTCGCCGTCGCGGTGCCGCAGGACGTTCTCTGCCGCCGTCGCCCCCTGTTCCTTGGCGACGTGGAGGATCTGCTCTTTCCCGTTGGCGTCGCCGACGACGAAGACGCGGTCGTCGTCGCGGACCCGCATCGCGTCGTCGACCCACCCCCGCCCCGGGTCGAGGCGCGTCTCCTCCAGACCGAGCCGGTCGAGCGCCGGGCGGCGACCCGTGAACGCGAACAGCTGGTCGGCCTCGACCGCGGTCTCCTCGCCGTCGCGATCGACGCGGAGCCTGACGCCGCCGGAGTCGGTCGGCTCGACGCGCCGCTCCCTCGCGTGCGTGAGCACGTCGACGTCGAACGCGTCCCGGTAGTAGTCGAGCAGCGCGTCGCCGAATGGTGCGTCGGCCTCGTCGAGCGGGCGGGCGTCGTGCTCGATCACCGTGAGGTCCATCCCCGCCGCCTCGCTGAGGTATGGCACCAGCTCCATGCCGACGTAGCCGAACCCCATGACGACGCCGGAGTCGCCGAAGGCCGCCGCGTCGAGCACGTCCGCGCTCGTCGTCACCTCGACGTCGTCGATCCCGGGCAGCGACGGGAGGTTCACCGTCGAGCCGGTCGCGATCACGACGTAGTCGGGATCGATGGTCCGGTCGCCGACCGCGAGGCGGCGGTCGCCGACGAACCGCGCGGCCTCGCGGTGGAACGCGACCCCGTCCCGCTCCGCGAGCTCCTCGACGGCGGCGCGGCGGTGAGCGGCGAAGCTCGACGTGTGCTCGTTCTTCCGCGCCACGACCGCTTCGAGATCGACGTCCGGGAGCGGGCCGGAGAGGCGGTCGTCGTGTCGCGCCGCGAACCGGTGTTCGGCCGCCGACAGCACCTCCTTCGAGGGCATACAGCCGCGGAGGATACAGAGCCCCCCGCCGGGGTCGCCGTCGTCGATCAGCGTCAGCTCGACGTCCGGGGCGTCCGCGAGCCGCTCGGCGGCGGCGACACCGGCGCTCCCGTACGCGCCGACGACCGCGACGTGCGTTGGCATACCCCGACCCTTTCGGTCGGCCCACATAACGGTTCCGCGGAATGGTGGCCGATCGACAGACGCGGTCGCCGTCCGGTCGGTACCGAGCCGACCCGGAGTCGGTCGGAGATCGACGTCGCAACACAGTTAACCGTGCCTGTCACCGTCGGTTAGCCACGATGTGCCGCGAGAGACGCCGACACCGAACCGGGAGGCGACCGGCGCGCGGCTCCGAAACCGGGAGCGGACCGCCGCGCGGCTCCGGAACCGGGGGGCGACCGCCGCACGAACGCGGGGCCGACGGAGCGGGGGCGCTCGGCTGATGGAGCTCACCGTCCTCGGCTCCGGCAGCGCGATGCCGGTCCCCGACCGCGCGCAGGCGGGCTACCTCCTCGACGACGGCGACCGCTCCCTCCTCGTCGACTGCGGCAGCGGCGTCCTCCAGCGGCTCGCGGGCACCGAGACCGGCTACGAGGGGGTCTCGACCGTCCTCCTCACGCATCACCACCTCGACCACGTCTCCGCCCTCCTCCCCCTGCTGAAGGCCCGGTGGCTGGCGGGCGCCGAACACCTCGAAGTGGTCGGCCCGACAGGGACGAAGTCGCTCGTCGACGGACTCCTCGACGTCCACGACTACCTCGACGGACGGGTCGACCTCGCGGTCCGGGAGGTGTCTGCGGCGCGCCCGTTCGCGGCGGCCGGGTTCGACGTCGCCGCCCGCGAGACGCGCCACTCGATGGACGGGCTGGCCTATCGGTTCTCGCCGCCGAGTTCCGACACGGATCCCGCCGCCGGCCCGCTCGCGCTCTCCGGCGACACGGAGGCGTTCGCGGGGATGGCGGCGTTCGCCGACGGGAGCGACCTCCTCGTCCACGACTGCTCGTTCCCCGACGGCACCGACGTGTCGAACCACCCGAACCCCGCGGAGCTGGGCGCGTCGCTCGCGGGCGTCGACGTCGACACCCTGCTCCTGTCGCACCTCTACCCGCACACGGGCGGTCGAGAGCGCGAGATGGCTCGGAGCGTCCGCGAGGCGGGGTTCGACGGCGAGGTCGACGTCGCGAGCGACGGGCTGCGCGTCGAACTCTGATCGGCCCTCGGCCCGGATCCGGTCCCGATCGTCGGCGGTTCCGCCGAAAACGTAACCGTTGGTGATTACCTGAACCCGTGAACGACCCTGATATTTAAGCGATCATAGCCGCACGGTTCGGACATGACCGAGCCGCTCGCGGACGACTTCGGACGGGAGGTGACGGGGGTCCGGGTCTCGCTCACCGACCGGTGTAACTTCGACTGCGTCTACTGTCACAACGAGGGGTTGGGCGATACGCGGGGGCCGATGGAGCCGAGCGACGACGAGATGAGCACCGACGACGTGGTCCGCTTCCTGGAGGTCGCGGAGGGGTACGGCGTCGACTCCGTGAAGTTCACCGGCGGCGAGCCGATGCTCCGCCAGGACCTCGAGGAGATCGTCGAGCGCACGCCCGACTCGATGGAGGTGTCGATGACGACGAACGGCACCTTCCTGCCGGGCCGCGCCGAGGACCTGAAGGCGGCCGGGCTCAGCCGCGTGAACGTCTCGCAGGACGCGCTCGACCCCGACGACTTCGCGGAGGTGACGAAGTCCGGCGCCTACGAGCGGGTGCTGGAGGGCGTCAAGGCCGCCGTCGACGCGGGGCTCGACCCCGTGAAGCTGAACATGGTCGTGTTCACGCACACCGCGGGCTACGTCGAGGAGATGGTCGACCACGTCGCCGACAACGAGGGGCTCCAGCTCCAGCTCATCGAGTACATGCCGGAGCTCACCGGGAAGCCGGAGTGGAACATCGACATCGGGCGCGTCCACGACTGGCTCGCCGAGGAGGCGGACCGGATCGAGCACCGCGAGATGCACGACCGCAAGCGCTACTTCGTCGGCGAGGACGCGGACGGCGAGGGCGGCGGGATGGTCGAGATCGTCGACCCCGTGGAGAACGAGGAGTTCTGCGCCAACTGCGGCCGCGTCCGCGTCACCCACGAGGGGTATCTGAAGGGGTGTCTCAACCGCAACGACGACCTCCGGTCGATGGGCGAGATGACGCGCGAGGAGATCGCGGAGACGTTCGAGGCCGTCGTCGCCAACCGCGTCCCCTACTACGGCGAGTACTTGGTCGAGAACGAGGAGGGCGAGTACGAGATCAACGAGGAGTACCTCGGGACGCCGAGCATCGCGGACTGAGGCCGCGTCGCAGACTGAGGGACCGCGTCGCGAGCGGTAGCGGAGCCGCGCCGCGAGCTACTCCGGCGGCTCGTACGGCCGACTGCTCCCGTCGTCCGGGAGCTCTTGCAAGTACTTCGCGAACAGGTCCGCGACCCGCGTGTACGCGTCGAGGACGTGCGCTCGCTCCCCGAAGCCGTGCGGTTCGCCCTCGTACCGGCGGAGCTCGTGGCGGACGTCGTGCCGCTCCAGTTCCTCGACCAGCTGCTCCGACTGGCTGATCGGGACGCGGGCGTCCTCCTCGCCGTGGAGCACCATGAGCGGGTCGTCGATGTCGGGCACGGTCCGGATCGGGCTCGCGTCGCGGTAGGCGTCGAGGTCGGAGACGAAGTCGCCGAGCTCCCGCTTGAGGAGCTGCCAGCCCACGTCGTCGGTGTCGTCGACGAACGTCTCGTAGTCGTACACGCCGTAGAAGGCGGCGCCGGCGCGGAACCGGTCGCTGTTACCCAGCGCGTTCACGGTCATCAGCCCGCCGCCGGAGCCGCCGAAGATCCCGACGCGGTCGCCGTCGACGGCGTCGTACCGCGTCGCCGTCGCGTCCGCGGCCCGGACGACGTCGTCGAGGTCGCCGCCGCCCCAGTCGCCGTCGTTCGCCATCCGGAACGCCCGGCCGAAGCCGTCGGAGCCGCGGTAGTTCGGGCGGACGACCGCGTAGCCGAGCGCCGCGAAGTAGGCCGCGCGGTGGTCGAACCCGAAGCCGTCGAAGGCGGTGGGGCCGCCGTGCGGCTTCACGAGGAGCGGGACCGTGTCAGGCTCGGCGTCTGACCCGCTCTCGGCGTCTGACCCGCTCTCGGCGCCCGACTCCGGCGGGTGGACCACCGCGTGGACCTCGGTCCCGGCCGAGTCGTATGTGAACGCCTCCGGCTCGGGGAGCCGCGCCCCGAACCCCGCCGTCGCCGCCGGCGTGAGCCGCTTCCCGGTCGCCGCGTCGACGACGGCCGGGGGGTCGGTCGGCGTCTCTCGAACCGAGATCACCCGGTCGCCGTCCCACCGAGGCGCGCCGTGGATCGCGTCGCCCGTCGCGAGCGCGATCGCGTCCTCGGCGTCCGCGGGATCGACCTCCGTTCCGAGGCCGGCGTCCGCGAGCGGTCCGTCGACGTCGACCGCGTGGACGTGAGTTCGACCGCCGCTCGTGGCGGTCGCGGCGAGCCGGTCGCCCGCGTCGTTCCACTCGGGCGCCGCGACTTCCGTCTCCGAGACGCCGTAGATCGGGATCGGCGAGCCGCCCTCGGCATCACCGCCGCCGTGGTCGCCTCCGGCGACGCCGTCGATTCCGTACACCGCGTCGTACCCGCTCCCGTCGTGGACGAACGCGACCGCCCCGTCGTCGCCGGGGCGCGGGCGCGGGCAGGCCGCCCGGACGCCCGGCTCGGCGAACAGCTCCGTGACCCCCTCCTCGTCGCCCTCACTCTCGCCGGCGGGGGAGAGGGGGACGCGGACGAGCGCGGCCTCGTAGTCGAACAGGTCGGCGTGTCGCGATCGGGTCGCGACGACGGTGTCGCCCTGCCAGTGGGGGTCGGCGTAGAGGTACTCGTCGTTCGCGATCGCCTCGACGCGGTCGCCGTCCGGCGAGACGACCGCGAGGCTCGCCCGCGAGAAGCCGTCCGTGACGACGGCGATGCCGGGCTCGCCCCACGCGAGGCCTGAAATGCCTCCCGACAGGTCCGTGAGCACGTCGACCGCGCCGGTGTCGGCGTCGACGGTCGCCAGTTCGGCGTCCGCGGTGACGAAGGCGATCCGGTCGCCGTCGGGGCTCCAGTCGAGCCACCGCGCGTCGGTCCGGCCGTAGCGCATGGCGGAGACGCCCTCGCTGGTGAGTCGGACGTCGCCGCCGTCGGTCGCCAGCCAGAGGTCGGTGGTCAGTTCGCGGTTCTTCGCGTAGGCGATCCGGCCGTCCGGGCCGACAGCGGCCTGCACGACGCGGTCCGCGACGGCCATGTCGGCGAGGAGGCCGTCGTGGTCGGCGTCTCTGAGGTCTCGTCGGTACACGCGTGAGTCTCGGGCGAGCGGGTACTTGGGCGTGTGGCTCGCGGAACCGTCGGCCGGGGCCGCGCCGCGGCCAGTCGAGGGACGAGGGAGCCGAGAGACGAGAGAGGAGACAGACGAGAGAGCCGAGAGACGAGAGAGTCAGTCCGCCTCCGCGTTCGACCAGTCGCTCGGCACGTACTGGTCGAACCGCGGCTCCCGCGACCGGGCGAGCGGTCTGAACGCCCGCTCGCCGCCCACGCGGAATTCGTCTATCCGGGTCTGCCCGGGCCCGGTGACGTAGCCGAGGAAGGCCATCGCCAGCGGATACGCCGCGTCGTGCCGGGCCGGATTGACCGGGATGGCGGCGTACTCGTTCCGGAGCAGCGGCGGCGGGTCCTCGACGCCGCGCGCGACGTGAGCCGCCAGCCCGCCCGCGTCGACGTTGAGGAACGTCCCGCGGTCCGTGAGGGTGTACGAGCCGGACTGCGCGGCCATCACCAGCGTGTTCCCCATCCCCTGGCCGGACTCGCGGTACCAGGAGCCGGCGGGGTCGATCCCCGCCTCCCGCCACAGGCGGCGCTCTCGGAGGTGCGTCCCCGAGCGGTCGCCCCGCGACAGGAACGACGCCTCGCTCCCGGCGATCGCCGCGACAGCTTCGGCCGGGCCGGCGCCGGCGACGCCGGCGGGGTCGTCCGGGGGACCGACCAGCAGGAAGTCGTTCACCATGACCGCGCGCCGGTTGATCCCGTGTCCCGCGCGGACGAACTCGTCCTCCAGCGGCCGAGCGTGGACGAGAACCACGTCGCAGTCGCCGTTGCGGGCGGTCCGGAGCGCCCCGCCGGTGCCGCGGGCGATCGCGTCCACCGTCACGCCGAACGACTCCTCGAACCCGGGGACCAGTTCCGTGAGGAGCCCGCTGTCCCGGGTCGTCGTCGCCGTCGCGACCGTCAGCGTCTCCCCGTTCGTTCCGCAATCGGCCGTTTCGGAGGCCGACGCCGGCGTCCCGCCGAGACAACCCGAGAGCGAGAGGGCGCCGCCGACACCGACCAGTTCCACGTAGCGCCGCCGGTCCATTGTCGGAGTAAACGTCACCGGCCACAAAACTGTTTTTAGACACCGGTAGCGGTTACGTTACGACCGCGGAGCGGAGCGCGGTCGGCGACGGTGCGAGCGTCGATATCAACGTCCTGCGCGTCTGCGTCGCCGGTTCGACCGCCTCGCGGCGAGGCGCGCGTGAGCGCGGCCCGAACGAGACCGCGGTCGCTCGAAGCGACGCGCTCGATCGGAAACGCCGTGTTGGAGGTTCTCGGCGCGTCTCTCGTGGGGAGTAACGGCTGGCAGTTTCGCAGAACCGAGGAACGGCGGTTCCACTCCACGCTGTACGGGCACAGTGGGACTCCCGCGAGCGATCGACGGGAGCGAGGGGGCACAGTGGGATTCGAACCAGAATCAGACGTGCTCGCTCGCTGCTCGCGGCTCCGCCGCTCGCTTACCGAGGTGCTCACTCCGTTCGCACCTCGCATCGCTCGCTGCGCGCGACTCCCAGGGTTCGAATCCCCTGCGTGCCGGTTCGCTCGTCGCTTCGCTCCTCGCTGTACGGGCACAGTGGGATTCGAACCCACGACCGTCGGATTAGAAGTCCGACGCTCTATCCGAGCTGAGCTATGTGCCCTCACATCTTCCTCTACCGCCCGATATAAAAAACGCCGACGGTTCGCGCCGGCGGGCGGCGCCAACAGCAGACCTAAGTCCGGCACGAGACTACTCCGCGTCAATGAACGTTATCGGAACCGTCGGGCTCCCCGGGAGCGGGAAGGGGGAGGCGGCGAACGTGGCCGAGGCGGCCGGGATCCCGGTCGTCGTCATGGGCGACGTGATCCGGGCGGAGTGCCGCCGCCGCGGGCTTGACCCCGCCGAGCACCACGGCCGGATCGCGCGGGCGCTCCGCGAGGAGGAGGGCGACGACGCCATCGCCGCCCGCACGCTCCCGCTGATCCGCGAGGCCGCCGCCGAGAGCGACCGCGACGCCGTCCTCGTCGACGGGCTGCGCTCCACCGTCGAGCTGGAGCGCTTCCGCGAGGCGTTCGGCGACGACTTCACGCTCGTGGCGGTCCGGGCCCCCTTCGAGGTGCGCGCCGAGCGCCTCGACGACCGGGGACGAGACGACTCCGACTCCGACCTCGAGGCCCTCCGCGAGCGCGACGCGCGAGAGATCGAACTCGGCCTCGGCGAGACGCTCGACCGCGCCGACGTCGAGATCGACAACACGGGGACGCTCGACGAGTTCCGGAGTCGCGTCCGCGAGGCGCTCGGCGTCGCCGGCGAGTCGGGCGAGGAAGCGGGCGCGGAGTCGACGGCGACCGCGAACGCCGGAGGTGACGGCGCGTGATCTACAGCGTCGACGTGCGGATCGAGGTCCCGGTCCGCGACACGGAGGTGACCGACCGGGTCTTCGACGCGGTCCGGAACGTGTTCCCGGACGCGGAGCCGGTCCACGAGGACGGCAGTCTCGTCGCCGAGGCGCACACCCTCGACGCCTTCTCCGACGTGCTCCACGAGCAGGAGATCCTCGACACGGCCCGCCGGGTGTTCCTGCGCAACAGCACCGACGAGGGGTTCGCCTTCTCGCTGAAGAAGCAGGCCGCGTTCGAGGGGGTCGTCAACTTCGCAGTCGGCGAGCCGGACGAGCTCGGCGAGATCGACGTCGACGTCCGCGTCCGCGAGCCCGACGTCGAGTCGTTCATCGACTACGTCGCGCCGGAGACCGACGAGGGCCGGCCGGTCGATCCCGTCCGGGAGTACGGCGACCGCGTCGAGCCCGACGAGGGCGACTACTGAACTCCGAGAAGACGACCGACCGCTCTTTCGACTCTCTCAGTCGCTCAGCAGCGTCGCGCCCGCGCCGCCGATCGCGCCGAACGCCGCCGGGTACACCGCGCCCGCGAGCAGCACGGCCGTGAGGAGGTCGGGGGCGATCGTCGCCTCTCGGACCGCGTGCCGGAAGATGAACGCGCCGATCACGGCCAGCGGGAGGTACCCGACGAGGACGGACGCGCCGGCCTGCGCGCCGTCGACCGGCGCCGTCGCCCCAGCGATCCGGCTCGCGACGAGTCCGGCGACGACCAGCAGGACGGGCGGAACGACGAACAGCAGCGTCAGCGAGCCGCCGTCGGCCTGCGAGATGATGTTCGTCATCTGCGAGCCGCCGACCAGCGACGGTACTCGGGTGTCGGCGAAGTGGCCGTTGTAGAACACCCACCCGACCGCCTTCCACGTCGGAATGGGATCGCCGCCGAACAGGTCGGCGAAGACGTTGAACCCCGCCAGCTGGTCCTCTATCGCGCTCCCCTGCGTGACGTACGCGAACAGGTAGCCGAGGACGTAGGCGGCGGCGCCCGCGGCCGCCCCGCCGACGATTCCGCTCGTCCCGCTCGTTCGGTCGGTGACTGACATGCACCCGCAGTCGTTTCGGCCGTGGTAAGTGTTTGTTGGCTCGCGATGAGCAAGTAAAAAACTCGTTTCAGGCGCCGAAACACCCGATGCGCGTCAGCTCGTCGCCTCGCGCCACTCCGCCTGTGAGATCGTGTAACGGACTTCGTCGTGGACGCTCCCGTCGAGGAAGGTGAGGGTGTTCCGCAGGCGGCCCTCGCGGCGGCCGCCGAGGCGCTCGATGTACTTCTCGATCGCCCGCCGCGAGTTGTCGTTGTCGGGGTGGTGGCCCACGGCGACGACCTCCAGGTCGAGGTCGTCGAAGGCGACCTCGACGAGCGCCGCGGCGCGCTCGCCCGAGTAGCCGCGCCCCCAGAACCGCTTGCGGAGCCACGTCCCGAGCTCGGCGGTTCGCCGCTCCCAGTCGACGGAGAAGCCGCCGAAGCCGGCGATATCGCCGGCGCCCTCCTCGCCCTCGCGGGGGCGGATGACGTAGCTCGCGGCCTCGTGGTCTTCCCAGCGCTCGCGGCCGCGTTCGAGGAACTCGCGGGTCTCCTTCTTCGTCTCGTGGGGGTCCCACGTGACGTGTTCGGTCACCTCGTCGATCGCGGGGTCAGACGAGCAGATCCGGTAACAGGCGTCGAGGTCGACGTTCTCGGGCCGTCGGGGCTCCAGTCGCAACCGGTCCGTTTCGATCGTCTCGGGGAACATGGCGGCCCGTCTCGTGGGAACGCCTAAAAGGATCGCCGAGTGTGAGGGCTGTTCGCATCCCCCGGCGGCGGGCGGGAGAGCGGCCGGGAGCGCGACCTCACGCGGCGATCCCGTACTCGCGGAGCGCCGACCGCAGCGCCGCCCGCTTCACGAGGGCGAACCCGACGCAGATGATCAGGAAGCCGGCGACCGTGTTGACCGTGATCCCCTCGCTCAGGAACACCCACCCGGCGAGCGCGGCGAAGATCGGGGCGACGTAGGAGACGAGGTTGATCTCGATCGGTCCGAGTCGGTCGAGCAGGTCGAAGTAGATGAGGAAGCCGAGCCCGCTGGCGGCGATCGACAGGTACGCCAGCGCCAGTACGCCCTCCCTCGTCCACGCGACGTCGGCGACCGACTCGCCGAGCCCGACCGACAGCAGGTGCATCAACAGCGCGCCCGCGAGCATCGACCACGCCTCCATCGTCTCGATCGGGAGGTCGGCGTCCGACGCCCGGGTGAGCACCGATCCGAGTGCGAACGAGGCCGCCGCGAGCAACACGAGGAACTTCGCGACCGTGCCGCCGCCGGTCAGGTTCGCGGGGTCGGGCGCGGCTAGCACGACCGCGCCGACGAGGCCGACGAGGAGGCCGATCACCCCGACGACGGTCAGCCGCTCGGACGGGAGGAAGGCGCGGGCGAAGACGGTCGTCAGCACGGGCGAGAGGCTGACGATCACGGCCGCGACGGCGCTCGTCACGGCGGGGTCGCTCTCGCCGACGAAGAGGAACGCGTGGTAGCCGGCGATGATCAGCGTCGCGCCGACAGCGACGACGGCCCACTCGTCTCGCCCGCGAGGGACCGGGTCGTCGACGGCGTACGCGGCGTACGCGAGCATGACGACGCCGGCGATGTCGTACCTGAGCGCGGCGAACAGCACCGGCGGGAAGTACGCCAATCCGGCCTTGATCGCCATGAACGCGGACCCCCAGACGGCGGCGAGGACGAGGAACAGCGCGAGGTCCCGTGCTCGGCTCACAAGCCCCCTCCTCCGGGCGCGGTTCAAAAGGTTCCGGAAGCGGCCGGACGTGCAGGGAGAGCCCGAAACGCCGACCGGCTACCGGACCCGGTACCGGTCGTCGTCGCCGGCGGCCTCGCGGGCGAGGACCCCGACGTCGGCGAGGCGCCCGAGCGCGTCGTCGACGGTCTCCTCGCGGGCGCCGACCTCCTCGGCCACGGCCGCGGGCGTGCCGTCCGTCTCGATCA
The DNA here is from genome assembly GCF_002252965.1 of Halorubrum sp. Ea1. Classification (NCBI taxonomy): domain Archaea; kingdom Methanobacteriati; phylum Methanobacteriota; class Halobacteria; order Halobacteriales; family Haloferacaceae; genus Halorubrum; species Halorubrum sp. Ea1. Next base: position 39,508 of record NZ_NHPG01000067.1, on the reverse strand, counting down.
CCGCGGCGAGGATCGCGGCGTAGAACCGGCTGTCGGCCTCGGTTCCGAGCCGCTCGTCGATCTTCGCGAGCGTGTCCTCGACCCGCCCCTGCACCCACCGCTGGGCCAGCGAGAGCTCGCGGTCGAGGTCCTGAAGGCGGGCGTACTCCCCCGCGAGGTCGCCGATGTCGTTCGACGCGCCAGACCCGTCGGGCGCCTCGATGGTGAGGTGGGGACACCGGCCGGACATGTCGAGGCTGTTCTTGGCGGGGTACGCGCTCTTCGCGCCGAACCCGTACGGGGAGACGCTCACCTCCAGTCTGAGGCTGCGGGTGATCCGGAAGTACTTCCGGCGTTGGTCGTCCGTCGTCGACTCGATCAGGCCCGCCTCCTCCAGCTTCCGCAGGTGGTCGATGACGGCCTTCGGGCTCACGTCGAGGTACTCCGAGATCTCCGTGACGTAGCAGGGCTTGGTCGCGAGCAGCCGGAGGATGCGCCGCCGGTTCTCGTTCCCGAGGAGATCGAGCAGTACCGCGGAGTCCATTAACGTATAGTTAGCGTCGAGAGCGTAAAAGGCTGACTTACGGAGGGCGACCCGACCGGGTCGCCTCCCGGGGGTCGTTCCCCGCGGCCACGTTGTCGCCGACGGGCGATCGCCACGGAACAGTCGCCGCCGAACCGTCGCCGCCGGCCGGTCGTCGCCGGGAGTTCGCCCGGAGCGAAGGGTAGTTACCCCGCGGAGCGGAACGGGGGGTATGGAGACGGCACTCATCGTCCTCGACGGCTGGGGACTCGGGAGCGGCGCGGGAGGCGGCGACGGCGAGGACGGCGAGACGGTCGATCCCTCGGGGCGACCGGCCGGCCGAGACGCGGTCGCGGCCGCCGACACCCCGGCGTTCGACGACGCGAGCGAGCGGGGCGCGGACGGGCGACTCGTCGTCCACGGGCGGCGCGTGGGGCTCCCCGAGGGGCAGATGGGGAACTCGGAGGTCGGCCACTTGAACATCGGCGCGGGGCGGGTCGTCAAGCAGGCGTACACCCGGATCACGGACGCGCTCGCCGAGGGGTCGCTCTCGGACAACGACGCCGTCGCGGGGGCGCTGGACCACGCGAAGTCGACCGGCGGGCGGGTGCATCTCATGGGCCTCGTCTCCGACGGCGGCGTCCACTCGGACGTCGAGCACCTGCTCGCGCTGATCGACGCGGCGGCCGACGCGGGAGTGCCGGCGACGACCCACGCGTTCACCGACGGCCGCGACACGGCCCCGGAGATCGCCGACCGCTTCCTCGCCGAGGTGGAGGCGAAGGCCGAGGAGCGGGGAACCGGCCGCGTCGCGACCGTCACGGGCCGGTACCACGCGATGGACCGCGACGAGAACTGGGAGCGGACGAAGAAGGCGTACGACGCGATCGTCGAGCGCGAGGCGCCCCACCGGGCCGAGACGGCGGTCGAGGCCGCGACCGAGGCGCACGCGCGCGGCGAGACCGACGAGTTCATCGAGCCGACGCTCGTCGACGAGGAGCCCGCGCTCGCCGACGGCGACGCCGTGATCTTCTTCAACTTCCGGGCGGACCGCGCCCGCCAGCTCGTCCGGCTGCTCACGGACACCCGGCCCGAGTGGGGGTTCGAGGTCGACCAGCCCGACGTCCGGATGACGACGGCGACCGAGTACGACGAGACGTTCGAGTTCCCGGTCGCGTTCCCGCCGGAGATCCCCGAGAACACGATCGGCGAGGTCGTCGCCGACGCGGGGCGCACGCAGCTCCGGATCGCCGAGTCGGAGAAGTACCCGCACGTCACCTACTTCCTCAACGGCGGACGCGAGGTGGCGTTCGAGGGCGAACTCCGAGAGATCGTCGAGAGCCCGGACGTTCCAACGTACGACCTGCAGCCGGAGATGTCGGCGCCGGAGCTCACCGACGAGGCGATCGCGATCATCGACGAGGATGACCCCGACCTGATGGTCCTCAACTACGCGAACCCGGACATGGTGGGCCACACCGGCGACTTCGACGCCGCCGTCGAGGCGGTCGAGGCGGTCGACGCGGGGCTCGACCGGCTCCTCGACGCGGTCGCCGACGCGGGCGGGCACGCAGTCGTGACGGCCGACCACGGCAACGCCGACGACATGGGGACGCCCGAAGACCCCCACACCGCCCACACGTTCAACCCGGTCCCGTTCGTCTACCTGACTCCCGACGGCGACGACGGCGGGCGCGCGGTCCGCGAGGGCGGGTCGCTGTGCGACATCGCCCCGACGCTCGTGGACCTGATCGGGCTCGACCGCCCCGCGGAGATGACCGGCGAGCCGCTCCTCTCGGAGTAACTCGGGGCCGCTGAACGCGGCTCAGTCGTCGTCGGCAGCCTCCGCGCCCGAGGAGTCGCCGGCGGAGCCGTCGCTCGGATCGAACGTCGGTCGCTCGACGCCGAGCAGTTCGTACGGATCCGCGTCGTCCGGCATCGGCGACTCGTACTCGTCGGCGCCGCCCTGCCGCTCGAACTCGTCGACGACGTCGGCGAGGAGCTCGGGGTCCGTGAGCAGTCGGCCCAGCGTTCCGCCGATCGACTTCGCGGCGTAGAGCATGCCGTCCACGCCGGTCGAGCCGCTGGCGGCGACCGCCTGCCACGAGTGCGCCGGCGTGCCGACCGGCCACGTCGCGGTGCGCATCCGACCGAGCGGCACGACTTGGCTCACGTCGCCGGAGTCCGTCGAGTAGGCCCCGACCTCCCCGGCGTCGGGCGCCTCGATCGGCTCGGTGAAGTACGACCGGTCCGCCGCGCGGTCCCGGACCTCCGGCGGGAGCTCCTCGAGCGCGTCGGAGACGTCCCCGAGCGAGTCGCGCAGGTCCGACGCGAGCGCCTCGTCCGAGACCGAGAAGGAGCCGATGTCGGCCATCGTCTCGTAGATGGCGTCGCCGAGCGTCTCGTTCGCTCGCACGCCGTACACCCCGCTCGTCTTCGTTATCTCGACGTCGACGTCGGCCATCAGGGCGGCGCCCTCGGCGGCGCGGCGGAACCGCTCGGTCACCGACTCGACGAGGTCGCGGCTCGGCGCGCGGACGAGGTACTCCGCGGTCGCGTCCGGCGGAACGACGTTGGGGGCGTCGCCGCCGTTGGTGATCACGTAGTGGAGCCGGACGGGGTCGGGGACGTGTTCGCGCATGTACTCGACGCCGGTGTTGAGCAGTTGGATCCCGTCGAGCGCGCTTCGCCCGGCCTCTGGCGCGGCGGCGGCGTGCGAGGAGGTCCCCTCCATGGTCACCTCGAAGGCGTCGACCGCGAGACACGACGCCTTCGTGGGCGCGTTGAACCACCCCGGGTGCCACGAGACGACCGCGTCGACGTCGTCGAACGCGCCCGCGCGGGTCAGGTACGTCTTTCCGGCGCCGGCCTCCTCCGCGGGGGTTCCGACGTACACCACGGTTCCGTCGACCCCCTCGTCGATCAGGTCGGCGACCCCGACGGCGGCCCCGAGCGATCCGACGCCGAAGAGGTTGTGTCCGCAGCCGTGGCCGTTCCCGCCCCGTTCGACCGGCTCGCGGGTCGCGCTCACGCGCTGGGAGAGCCCCGGGAGCGCGTCGTACTCGCCCATCGTTCCGACGACCGGGTCGCCGTCGCCGTACCGGGCGACGAAGGCGGTCTCGATGCCGCCGACGCCGACGTCGACGTCGAACCCTCGCTCTTCCAGCGCTTCGACGAGTCGACCGGCGGCGTACGTCTCCTCGAAGGCGGTTTGCGGGTGATCCCAGATGTCCAGCGCGAGGTCGGTGAGCCGGTCCCGGCGGCTTTCGACCGACTCGACGATCGCGTCAGTTACCATGGTAACTACTTGCGAACGTAAGTAAAAAAGGCTCTGTCGAGTTCGGTCGGCGGCGTTCGGTTATCGGTCGTGCTGAATGTGTTAAAATATCAACAGATGCGATAAACCGTAAACTTCGGGTATATTTCCGCCGGTTCCATGACCATTTAAGAGCGTTACCGGTCTGTGATCGTTCATGACAGATGAGACCACGCCGGTGATCGCCGCCGCATATCGGACGCCGCAGGGGAGAGACGGAGGCGTCTACGAAGACGTCCGGAGCGAGGACCTCTCGACGACGCTCATCGACCACACGCTCGACGAGACGGGGTTAACGAGCGACCACGTCGACGACCTGATGTGGGGCGTCGCCCAGCAGCGCACCGAGCAGGACAACAACGTCGCCCGCGTCATCGCGCTCCTCTCGGAGCTCGGCGAGTCGGTGCCCGCCACCTCGATCAACCGCTGGTGCGCCTCCTCGATGCAGGCGATCATCTCGGCGTCGGACGCGATCGCCGCCGGGAATCGCGACTGCGTCGTCGCCGGCGGCGTCGAGAACATGAGCCGCGTCCCGATGGACGGCGACTCCTACCAGCACCTGCACCCCGAGCTGTCGGAGCAGTACAACGTCTTTCAGCTCCAGATGGGGATGACCGCCGAGAAGGTGGCCGAGGAGTACGGTGTGAGCCGCGAGGCGCAAGACGAGTACGCCGCCCGGAGCCACCAGCGGGCCGCCGAGGCGACCGACTCGGGCCGGTTCGACGACGAGATCGTTCCGGTCGAGACGGACGACGGACTCGTCGAGGCGGACGAGGGGATCCGCCCGGACACGACGGCCGAGAAGCTCGCCGACCTCTCGCCCGCGTTCACCGGCGACGGGACGGTGACCGCGGGGAACTCCTCGCAGATCTCCGACGGCGCGTCGCTGACGCTGGTGACGAGCAAGGCGTTCGCCGAGGACCACGGGCTCGACGTGCTCGCGGAGGTCGGCACGAACAACGTCGCCGGCGTCGACCCGACCGTGATGGGGATCGGTCCGGTGCCCGCGACGCGGGGCCTGCTCGACCGCGCCGGGACGACCATCAACGACTACGACCTAGTCGAGCTCAACGAGGCGTTCGCCTCGCAGTGCGAGTACTCCCGGCGCGAGCTCGGCGTCGACGAGGAGCGGTACAACGTCAACGGCGGCGCCATCGCCATCGGGCACCCGCTCGGCGCCTCCGGCGCACGGCTCCCCGTCACGCTGCTCCACGAGATGGAGAAGCGCGACGCCGACCGCGGACTCGCGACCCTCTGCGTCGGCTTCGGGCAGGGCGCCGCGATCGAGTTCTCGCGATAGCCCGACGCGGCAGCGGTTTTTTCACCGTTCGGCGCCGTAAAACGTGTATGAGCGATCCCGACGCCGACGCGCCCGACGCGGCGGACGCCGACGACGGTCCCGCCGCCGTCCTGCTGGACGTGTTGCCGAACGGGCGGCCGGACGACGACCGGCCCCCGTCGCGGAAGTCCCCTATCGCGTACGGCCTCGGGACCGACTCGTTCCGCCTGTACGAGCTCTCGGTCGACGACGACACCGACGTCTCCGTGAGCGACCGGGTCGCGCTCGACGGCCCGGCAGTCGGCCGGTACCGCGAGGTGTCGTACGACGACCTCACCAGGAACGCGGCCGCGGAGGTGGAGTACGCCGTCGAGGCGATCGTCGAGTCCGACGAGGAGCGCTTCGTCGACTTCTACAACGAGGCCGGACCGATCACGCTCCGGCTCCACCAGCTCAACCTCCTTCCGGGGGTGGGCAAGCAGCTCCGGAACAACGTCCTCGACGAGCGCAAGCGCGGTCCCTTCGAGAGCTTCGACGAGGTGTCCGAGCGCGTCTCGGGGCTCCACCGCCCGCGGGAGGTGATCGTCGAACGCGTCGTCGAGGAGGTCCGCGAGGACGACCTGAAGTACCGGACGTTCGCCGGCCGCGAGGAGTGAGCCTCGAAACGGGACTTTTACCCGGAGCGCCGGCCTATCGCGGCCATGACCGACCTATCGACGGGTGAGGGCGCGGCGTACGGGGACCGCGACCCCGACGCCCTCGCGCGGCGCGCCGGGGAGCGCGCGAACCCCGACCGCGACCAGCATTTCCTCGTCGACGACCGCGTCCTCGACCGGATCCCGGGGTACCTTCCGGACGACGCGGACGCGAGCCACCTGCTGGAGATCGGCGGAGGCGCCGGCGCGCTCACCGACCGACTGCTGGCGGCGGCGGTCGCGGCTGACGGTGACCGTGTCGGCGACGGCGACCGCGCCGACCGCGACGGCAACGCTCCCGGCCGCCTCTCCGTCGTCGAGCGCGACGGGACCTTCGCCGACTTCCTCCGCGAGGAGTTCGCGACCGCGGTCGACGACGGTCGCCTCGACGTGATCGAGGGCGACGCGCTCGACGTGGAGCTCCCGCCGTTCACCGCCTGCGTCGCCAACCTCCCGTACGGCGTCTCCTCCGAGATCGCCTTCCGACTGCTCCCCGAGGGGAAGCCGCTCGTGTTGATGTTCCAGGCCGAGTTCGCCGATCGGATGGTGGCGTCCGCGGGGGAGTCCGAGTACGGCCGGCTCTCCGTCTCGGCGCAGCACTACGCCGCCGTCGAGATCGTCGAGCGCGTCCCCAAAGAGGCGTTCGACCCGCAGCCCGCGGTCGAGAGCGCCGTGGTCCGGTGTACGCCCCGAGACCCCGACTACGCGGTCGGCGACGAGGCGTTCTTCCTCCGGTTCGTGAAGGCGCTGTTCACCCAGCGGCGCAAGACAGTGCGGAACGCGATCCGGAACACCGGCCACATCTCCGGGCTGGACGACCCGGACGCGGTCGTCGAGGCCGCAGACGAGGAGCTGCTCCGCCGGCGCCCCGGGACGCTGGAACCGAGCGCGTTCGCCGCGCTGGCGGAGCTGGCCCGCGAGCACGGCGCGCCGACCGAGGTGTGATCGCGGGGATGGCGCTCGTAGACGCCGTCCTGGCGGTCGGCTCGCTTCCCGTTGACCCGCTCTCCGTCAGCCCGCTCTCCGCCGCGACCCTCCCGGAACTGCTGACCGCCGGCGGCGACGCCGCCGGTCCGGCGGGGGGCGTGTACGACGCCCTGACCGAGAACGTCAAGCGCACTCTCGCCTCCGTCCTCATCATCGCGGCCGTCTTCGGCGTGCGGCTGCTCACCGCGTGGGCGAAGCGGCGCGACGGCGAGCTCACCTCGACCCAGCGCCTGCTGCTCTCGGCGTCGGTCGGCGCCGCCACCGCCGTCGGCGCGATCTCGCTGCTCGCGGTGTGGGACCGCAGCGGCGCGCTCCTCGACGCGTTCGAGGCGGCCGCGATCACGGACCAGCTGTCGAACGTCGTGATCGCGGTGGTGCTGCTGGCGAGCGCCTACGCCGTCACCGACTTCCTCGGCGGCGTCATCCGCGAGATCTCCGCCGACAGCACCGTCCTCACCGACCACCAAGAGGAGGTGGTCCGGCGGCTCACGCAGCTGACGGTGTACACCCTCGCGCTGCTCGTCGTGGTCGGCCTGTTCACGGACAACGTCGGCGGGCTCCTCGTCGGCGCGGGGTTTCTGGGGATCGTGGTCGGGATGGCCGCCCGCCAGACGCTCGGCGCGGTGCTCGCCGGGTTCGTGCTCATGTTCTCCCGCCCCTTCGAGGTCGGCGACTGGGTCGAGGTCGGGGACCACGAGGGGACGGTCACCGAGATCTCGATCATGAGCACGCGCCTCCGGTCCTTCGACGGCGAGATGGTCACGCTGCCGAACGACGACGTGCGGTCGGGCTCGATAATCGACCGGTCGCGCCGGAACCGCCTGCGGATCGAGGTCGAGGTCGGCGTCGACTACGCGACCGACCTCGAGCGCGCGGCGGCGGTGATCGAGGAGGCGATCGCCGGCGTCGACGACATCGCCGCGATGCCCGAGCCGGATGCCGTGACGAAGCGGTTCGACGACTCGGCGGTCGTCTTCGGCGCCCGGTACTGGATCCGGAACCCGAGCATGCGGAAGCGCTGGCGCACCCAGACGGCCGCGATGGGCGCGATCAAGTCCGCGCTGGAGGCCGAGGGGATCGTCATCCCGTTCCCGCAGCAGACGCTCTCCGCCCGGGAAGAGAGCGCGTCCGGCCCGCAGCTCGACGCGTCGGTCGAGGGGCGGGCGGCGACCCGAGGTGGCGGCAACCGAAGCGACGGCAGCGAGCCGGCCGACGGGTCGAGTGACGGAGGCGACGACGCGAGTGCCGGGTCCGGCAACGCCGCCGAGGGGGCAGACGAGTGAGCGACGGGAGCGTGCCGGACGGGGACTCCGATCCCGGGCCCGACCTCGCCGCGCGGCGCGGCGTCGACGACGCCGTCGTCTACCAGCCCGCCGAGGACTCCGGCCTCCTCGCCGAGGCCGCGGTCGAGGCCGCTCGCGGCCGCGTGCTGGAGGTCGGCACCGGCTCCGGCTGGGTCGCGGCGCGGATCGCCGCGGAGCGCGACCTGGACGTGGTCGGCACCGACCTCAACCCGCACGCGGCGCGTGAGGCCCGCAAACGCGGCGTCGAGGCCGTCGTCGCCGATCTCTGTGCCCCGTTCCGCGCGGACGGCTTCGACACCGTCTGTTTCAATCCCCCGTACCTCCCGACCGACCCCGACAACGAGTGGGGCGACTGGATGGAGCACGCGCTCTCCGGGGGCGAGTCGGGGCGGGAGCTGATCGAGCCGTTCCTCGACGACGTGGGGCGCGTCCTCGCGCCCGGCGGCGTCGTCCTGCTGCTCGTCTCCTCGCTGACCGGCTACGAGGAGGTGCTCGGGCTGATCGACGACGCCGGCTTCGACCACGAGGTCGCCGTCGAGGAGTCGTTCCCGTTCGAGACGCTCTCCGTGCTGCGGCTCGACCGACGGGAATAAGCCGCGCTAGCCGCTCGTCGAGTTCCCGACGGCACCCGAGCCGACGCGCCGCACCTTCTCGCCGTACTCCCCGAATCGGTCCGGGTGGATCACGGCCGCCAGCGCCTCCAGCGTGTCGACGACGCGGTGGCTGTGGCGGTTCAGGTAGGCGGTGCCGTCCATCGCGTACACCCGCCCGTCGCGCACCGCCGTCACGTCGCCGATCGACTCGCGCTCCAGCAGGTCGGCGGCCGCGCGCTGGGCCTCGCCGACGTCGGCGCTACAGGGACCGATCACGACGACCTCCGGGTCGAAGGCGCGCAGTTCGTCGAGCCCGATCTTCCGCGACCGTTCTCCGGCCGCGACGAGCCCGGCCTCCCCGCCGGCGATCCGTATCAGGTCGGGGACCCAGAGCCCGGCGTGGCGCAGCGGGTCGGTCCAGTCGAGGACGGCGACGCGGGGGCGGGAGGTGGTCGACGGGGTCGTGCTGGCCGAGGCGGTCGCGTCGGCCCGGGGGACCGCGCCGGCGACGGCGTCGATCCGGGCGTCGAGGTCGTCGCGGAGCGCGGCCGCGGCCGCCGGACGGCCGACGGCCTCGCCGACCCGCTCGACGTTCGCGAGGACGTCGGCGAGGTCGTCGGCGTGGACGTCGAGCACCGCCGCGTCGAGGTCGAGCCGCTCCACCGCGCGGCGCGCGAGCCCGGCGTCGAGCGCGCACACCGCGCAGACGCCCTGCGTGAGGACCGCGTCCGGGTCGGCCGCGGCGAGTCGGTCGCCGTCGAGGTAGTAGGTGTCGTCGTGGGCGGCGACTCGGTCGAGGTCGGCGGGGTCGGCGTCGAGGTCGCGGACGAGCCCGGTGAGCGTCGGCCGGTCCTCGACCGCGGGCGGGCGGTCGCACTGATGCGAGACCGCGGCGGGCGTCGCGCCGAGCGCGGCCGCCAGCTCGGTCGCGGAGGGGAACAGGGAGACGACGGTCATGGGTACCGATCCCCGACCGTCGGCTTAACCGTTCGGCCGACCGCCGCTAATAACTATCGGGCATAATACGTATTAGCAAATATTATACGGCGGCATATCGAACCACTGGTGATGACTGAACGTGTCGCGGCCACGCCGGGACTGTACCCGCTCCCGGACTGGGCGAAAGAGACGCTCTCGGACCTCAAGGGTCACCAGAAGGGCGACCTACTGAGCGGCGACGAGAGCGAGGCGATCGTCGAGCAGTACGACGAGGTCCGCGCGGAGTTCGTCGACGACCAGCTGGACGCCGGCCTCGACCGGGTCGGCGAGGGGCAGGGCCGCTGGGACGACATGATCGCGCACCCGCTGACGGTGCACGACGGCGTCGAGACCGGCGGTATCGTGCGGTACTACGACAACAACAACTTCTACCGCGACCCCCGCGTGGTCGCCGACCTCGACTTCTCCGGCGACGTGGCGCGCGAGCTGGAGTCCGCGGCCGACCTGATCGACGGCGAGGCGCCCCTCGCCGCGACGCTGCCGGGTCCGTACTCGCTGGCCGACCTCGCGAGCGACGAGCACTACGGCGACGAGGCGGCGTTCCAGGCCGCGATCGCCGAGTTCCTCGCGGGCGAGGTCGAGGCGTTCCCCGCCCACGAGACGCTGTTCCTCCTCGAACCGTCGCTGGTGACGAACCCGCCCGCCGAGGGAGCGGAGTCGACCGCGACGGACGCCATCGCGACGGTCGCCGACGCGACCGACGCGGACGTCGTGGTACAGACCTCGTACGGCGCGCTCGGCGAGAAGCTGTACGCGCACCTCGTCGACGAGGCCGGCGCCGACGCGCTCGGGCTCGACCTCGTCGCCGGCGACCGCGACGACACGGTGTACAACGTCCAGGAGTTCGGCTCCACCGACTCGCTCGCGCTCGGGCTCGTCGACGGGCAGAACACGCTCGTCGAGGAGCCGGAGACGGTCGCGGAGCGGGTCGAGTGGTTCGAGTCGCAGATCCCCGCCGAGGGGTTCGACCGGACCTACCTCACCCCTAATACGGAGCTGTTCTACCTGCCCGCCAACAAGTACCGCGCGAAGCTGAACGCGCTCGCCGCCGCCGCGGAGGTGCTCGACTAATGGTCCGAAACCCAGACGCCAACCGCGAACAGTTCCGCCCGAACGACCACCCGAACGACGCGTTCCTGCTGACGACCGTCGTCGGCTCGTACCCGAAGCCGAAGTGGCTGAACCGGGCGGACGAGCTCGTCGACGACCCGGACTCGAAGTTCGACGCCGCGGACCTCGAGGAGGCCCACGACGACGCCTGTCGGCTCATCACGCACGAGCACGAGCGCGCCGGGCTCGACACGGTCGTCGACGGCGAGATGCGCCGCAACGAGATGGTGGAGTTCTTCGCCGACCGCATCGACGGCTACGAGTTCAACGGCCCCGTGAAGGTGTGGGGTCACAACTACTTCGACAAGCCGTCGGTCGTCGAGGAGGTCGAGTACGACGAGCCGTGGCTCGTCGACGAGTTCGACTTCACCTCGAACGTCGCCGAGCGCCCCGTCAAGGTCCCCATCACGGGGCCGTACACGCTCGGCTTCTGGGCATTCAACGAGGCGTACCCCTCCACCGAGGAGCTCGTCTACGACCTCGCCGACCTCGTCAACGAAGAGGTCGAGAAGCTGGTCGAGGCGGGCGCGCGCTACATCCAGATCGATGAGCCCGCGCTGGCGACGACGCCGGAGGACCACGCCATCGTCGGCGAGGCCTTAGAGCGGATCGTCTCGGGTATCGACGAGGAGGTCCGCATCGGGCTCCACGTCTGTTACGGCGACTACTCGCGGATCTACCCCGAGATCAACGACTACCCGATCGACGAGTTCGACGTCGAGCTGTGTAACGGCGACTTCGAGCAGATCCCGACGTTCACTGACCCCGAGTTCGAGCCCGACCTCGCGCTCGGCGTCGTCGACGCGCACACGGCCGAGATCGAGTCCGTCGAGGAGATCAAGGAGAACGTCCGGCAGGGGCTCCGCGTCGTCCCGCCGGAGAAGCTCACGATCTCGCCCGACTGCGGCCTGAAGCTCCTGCCCCGGGAGATCGCGTACGGCAAGATGGAGAACATGGTGACCGCGGTTCGCGAGGTCGAGGCCGAGATCGATTCCGGCGAGATCGACGTCGACAACCCGCTCGACGACTGAGGCGAGGATCGATCCGCGACCGCCTCGACGACTGAGGCGGGGATCGATCCGCGACCGCCCCGGCGACACCGCCGGCCGCACCGCCAGCGCCACTACTTATAAATCTCCGCCGCACCCACCGCCGACATGGAGATCGGTCTCACCGTCGGCGACGACCTCGACCGGCTCGCGGCGTCGCCGTCGCGGTTCGACTTCTGCGAGCTCGGGGTCGGCGAGCCGACGCTCGTCCCGGGAGAGATCGACCGGGGGCGGCTGACCGACGCGCTCGCCGGCCGCGACCTGCTCGTTCATCTGCCGTACAGCCAGCGACTGGCCAGCTACGTCCCCGAGGTCAACGACGCCATCGTCGACTACCAGCGGCGCCTCCTGGAGGCGGCCGGCGACCTCAGCGCGGAGAAGGCGGTGCTCCACGCGACGTCGGCCGACCGCGACGACATCGAGTTCCGGCAGACGGCCGCCGACCAGCTCCGACGGGTCGCCGACGCCGGCCGCGAGGCGGGCGTCGAGGTCGTCGTCGAGAACGTCGGCCACCAGCACGCGGGGCTCCAGCTCTCCGTCCTCGGCGACATCGCCCGGGAGACTGACACCCCGATCTGCTTCGACGTGGGACACGCGTACATGGAGGGCGACAACAGGGCGATAACGCGGTTCCTCCGCGCCCACGGCGACCGGGTCTCGCACCTCCACTGTCACGACGTGCGCCGCCGCGGCGACACCCACCTCCCGGTCGGCGCCGGCGAGGTGGACTACGGGGCCGTCGCGGCCGAACTCGACGAGTTCGACGGCACCGTCGCGCTGGAGGTGTTCACCGACGACGACGCCCTGCTCGTCGACTCCGCGGAGCGCGTCGCCGACCGGCTCGGCGTGGACTTTTAAAAACGAACGGCGAGAGCGGCGCGGGAGGCGAGCGGGTCAGTTCGCGTCGCGGCCGTCTCCGTCGCCCTCCTCGGCCGCGTCGTCCCGGTCGTCATCGGTGGAGCCGTCGGCGTCGGTCGGGTCGCCGGCGTCCGAACCGGCACCCGCGTCATCGCTCGCGTCCGCCTCGTCAACGGCGTCGGCGTCGTCCGCCTCGTCGCCGTCGATCTGTCGCTTGATCGACTCAAGCTCGGACTCGACGTCGACCTCGGGCGCCGGGTCGTCCTCCGTCTCCTCGTCGGCCCCGCTCGCTTCGGGCTCCGCGTCGGGGTCGGTCACGTCGATCCGAACGCCGCGGTCCCGGCCGGGGGAGTCGTCGTCGCGGGCGCGGCCCCCGTCTCGGGCGTCGGACTCGGGGCCGCCCGCCCCGCGGTCCTTCCGGCGGTCGTCGTCCCGCCCGGGTCGCCGCGCGGCGTCGGCCTCCCGACGGCCCTCCTCGATCCGCGACTCGATCTCGGCGGTGAGGTCGCGGGCGTCGGTGATGATCGAGCGCGAGGCGGCCTCCTCCGGGAGGTCGGCCTCCGAAAGCGCGGTCCGGAGCTCCGAGAGCGACCGGGCGAGGCCGGCGCTCGCGCCGTCGCGGACGTCGGCGAGGCGGTCGGCAGTCGCGCCGGACTCGTCGGCGAGGCTCCGGCCGGGGTCGGCGAGCCGGAGCGTCCCCCGGAGCAGTTCGAGCGACTTGATCGTCGTCTCCAGGAGCGCGATGACCGTCGGGATCGTGTACTGCTCGGTGAACCGGAGTAGCTCGGAGAGGCGGGGCGGTCGCGGCGGCCCCCGTCGGTCCCGCTCGCTCTCCCCGAGGTCGCGCCGCAGCTCGGTCAGGACATCTTCGAGCTCGTCGAGCCGCTCCTCGAGCTCGTCGTCGCGTCGGTCGTCGCGGGAACTCATACCACCGAGTACGCGGCGCGCGGATAAAAAGCCCGGCCGGCGCTGACGGTCGCGTCCCGGCGCGTGACGTCGCCGACGCGGCGACTCAGAACCCCTCGCGGAGGTGCGTCGTCCGCGGCGGGAACAGGCCGCGGAGCGCGGCGGCGACGCCGTCGTCGAAGTCGGCCCCGTCGCCGGCCGCGAGTCTCCCGGCACGGACCGCCTCGTCGACGGAGCGGTAGCCGACGTACAGCTGCGAGAGGGCGCCGACGTCGACGGTCGCGTCCGGGCTCGCGGGCTCGGCGTCGAACGGCTCGACCGCGACGTCTCCGTCGACGACCGCGACCCGGAACGTCGCGTCGTTCCACGCCGCGAGCGGGTCGACGACCGCGAGCGAGAGCGTCGCCTCGACGGCGGGGTCCGGGTCGAGCGCCTCCACGGCGCCGGCGACATCGACGAGCCGGACCATCGGCCCGGTCCGGACCTCGCAGTCGACGGCGCGGGGGTCTTCGACGAGATCGAGCAGCGGGGCGTCCGGCGGCGCTCGGACCCGGACCTCGGCGACCTGCGAGTCGTGGTTGCGGCAGAACCGCAGCAGCTGGAACCACGCCTCGTCGTCGACGGCGGCGGCGTCGGAGACGCGCATGACGGTCTCCCCGGCGTCGTCGGGGTCGTCGTCGAACTCGTACCGACAGAGCCCGCGGAGGTCCCCGTCGCGCTCCCAGCCGTAGACGAACGGGTCGGTCGTCCAGCCCGAGAGGGTCCGCTCGCGCCACCACTCCTCGGTCCAGTCCATGGTGAGGTCGTAGCGGTCCGCCGTCGCCGCGAGCACCGGCTCGACCGCCGCGAAGTCGCCCTCGTCGAGCGGGCGGAAGGTCCCGGCCGCGTTGCCCGTCGTCGCGACGAGGTCGTCGACGAAGCCGAGCTGTTCGGGGGGCGCGGTGAGATAGCGGTAGCGGCTCGCGGTCGCCCAGCCGTAGTTCGCGTAGAACGCGTACTCGAAGGGCCACAGCACCGAGACGTCGACGCCTCGGTCGCGGTACTCCGCGAGCGACTCGCGGAGCAGCCGGGCGACGTGTCCCCGGCGGCGGTGCTCGGGCGAGGAGGCGACCGCGGAGAGCCCGGCGACCTCGCGGTCGGCGCCGCGGATCCGCAGCGCGAAAAGGTGGTGCGCGCAGACCGCGACGGTGTCGTCGGCCGCGTTAAAGAGACCGCGCCGCTCGGCGATCGTGTCGTGGTCGTCGGCCTCGTCGGGGTCGTAGGGGCCGTCCGCGGGAGCGAAGGCGTACCGCATGAACGCGCCGAACTCGTCGGCGCGCTCCTCGGGAAACGGTCGGTACTCCATACGCGGTCGGCTCGCGGGAGCGGAATAAGTCTTCCCGGAGCGTGAGAGGGGGCCTCAGTCGAATCGGCCGCGACCGATCGCAGTCGACCCGGTCGAACCCGACCTCAGTCGAACCGGCCGCGGCGGTACTGCACCGGCCACTCGACGTCCGCGCCGAGCTCGTGGGCGGCCTCCAGCGGCCAGTACGGGTGCCGGAGCAGCTCGCGGCCGAGCGCGACGAGGTCGGCCCGACCGTTCCGGACGAGGGCGTCGGCGTGGGTCGGGCCCGTGATCCCGCCGACGGCGGCGACGGGCACGTCGGTCCCCTCGCGGATCGCCTCGGCGTACGGCACCTGGTACCCCGGTCCGGTCCCCGGAATCCGCTGGTCGGGGTGGATCCCGCCGCCGGAGACGTCGATCAGGTCGGCGCCGGCCTCGGCGAGCAGCGGCGCCAGCCGCACGGAGTCGTCGACGTCCCACGAGTCGCGGTCGGGGAGCCAGTCCGTCGCGGAGATCCGGACGAAGACGGGCTTCTCCTCGGGCCAGACGTCTCGGACGGTCGCGACGACCTCCCGGAGGAGTCGGGTCCGGTCCTCGAAGCTCCCGCCGTACTCGTCGTCGCGGTCGTTGGTGACCGGCGAGCAGAACTGGTGGAGCAGGTAGCCGTGGGCCGCGTGGACCTCGGCGATCTCGAAGCCGGCGTCGAGCGCGCGCGCCGCGGCGTCGGCGAACGACTCGGTCACGTCGGCGATGTCGTCACCGTCCATCCGGCGGGTCGCCGCGGATTCGCCGGTCTCAGAGCGGTCGCCGTCCGGGTACGGCTCGTCGGTCGCGGATATCGTCTCCCAGCCCGCGGGGTCGTCCGCGGGGATCGGATCGCCGCCCTCGGCCGGCGGGCGGTGGGAGGCCTTGCGGCCGGCGTGGGCCAGCTGGATACCGGGCGTCGCGCCCTGCGACCGGACGAAGTCGACGATCGGCTCGATCGCGTCGGCGTGTTCGTCGGACCAGATCCCGAGACAGCCCGGGGTGATCCGACCGCGCTCCTCGACCGCGGTCGCCTCGGTCATCACGGCGCCGGCGCCGCCGACCGCGCGGGAGCCGAGGTGGATCCGATGCCAGTCGTTCGCGAACCCGTCGTCCGCGGAGTACTGGCACATCGGCGACAGCATGACGCGGTTCCGGAGCTCGGTGTCGCGTAGCGTGAGCGGCGCGAAGAGCGAATCCGTCATCGAGACACCGGAGTGCCGCCGGCTGGTAATGCGCTCCGATTCCCCGCGCGGATCGCCGCGATCGCACCGGTGCGGGGATCGCCCCGATCGCGGCGAGGGTTTAGGCCGACCGAAACCTATAACCACCCGTGCCTCTGACAGACTGGTAATGAGCACTGGGGACCGAATCGGGCGCAGCGCCGAGGACCGGATCGAAGACGGCACAGAGGAGTCGACGGACGCACGGCCGATCGTCGCGGCGAGCCGCTGCTCGCCCGATCGAACCGTCTTCACGGAGCAGGGGAACACGGACGCGTGGATCGCGACCGACCTGACGGTCGAGTTAGAGCGGTAGCGCGGCGCGAACGACCCTCTCTCGTCTTCTCTACTCCGCATCGAGCGTCGAGTCTCCCCTTCGAAAGCGGTCGGCTCCGAGCGCGGTTCCAGCGCACCGAACGCCGCGCGGCGACGTGCGGTGGGCCGCGTCGCCGCCGACGGCGACGCGGCGGTGACGAGCCCCCGACTACTCGATATCCGGTGCGCGCTCCCCGGCCGGGACGACGATCTCCAGCCAGTTCTCCTCGGGCGGGAGCGGGCAGGCGAACGTCTCGCTGTACGCGCAGAAGGGGTTGTACGCGAGGTTAAAATCGAGGACGACGACGTCGCCGTCGGCGAGCTCTCCCTCCGGTTCGAGCTCCATGTACCTGCCTTGGTAGTACGTCTGCTGGCCGGTCGTCTTGTCGCGGAACGGGACGAATATCTCGCCGTCCTCGCCCTCCTGTCGGTAGCCGGCGAGCGCGTGCTCCTCGCCGTCGACCTCGAACGCGAAGGTGACGACTCTGAGGTATCGGACCGGGTTGCTCGCGGTGGTCTCCATCTCGACGGGCTCGGGGTCGCCGTGGACCGTCACGGTCGCCTCGACGCGGTAGTCCTCGTCCGGCGGGAAGTAGTCGAGCCCGTCGAACCCGTCGCGGTGCTCGGGCGGGATCGGCGACTGCGGGTGCTCGGCGAAGAACTCGTCCTTCTCGCGGCGGTTGGCGCGGAGCCGCTCGGCGTACTCGTCGGTCATACGCGGTCGAAGGAGCGCCGGCGGTTTCAGGCCCGCGGTTCGGGCGGGTCAGGTCCCGAGGCCGGGAGACAGCTCGCCGGGGCGCTCAGAGCGCCTGCAGGTCGGCCAGGCAGTCGTCGAGGTCGCGCGTCGACGTCGCCAGCGAGAAGCGGTCGACGCGGGCGAGGTCGGCCGCGTGCTCCCAGAGGTCCTCGGACTCGATGCCGTGGAGGACGACCGCGTTCGGCGTCGGGCTCACGACCCGGAGGGCGACCAGCGGCGACTCGCCGCGGGTCACGCCCGTGAACACGAGCGCGCGGTTCGTCGACTGACCGTACAGCCGGTAGAACTCCTCGCTGGAGAGCCGCGTGATCGCCTCGATAGAGTTGATGACGGTGTGACCGTTGACGTGGTCCTGGTCGCCGCGAACGACTTCCGTGGCGTCCATCGCCTCGTAGAACTCCTCGACCGGCACCGCGGTCGAGTACTCGCGGAGGGCGTGGACGATGTCGCTCTCGAAGCCCGCCGAGAGCACGCGGGCGTACTGTCGGAGGCGCCCGCCTCCGCGCCGCTCGTCGATATCGAGGAGGCCGTCGACGATCCGGCGGACGATGCCGATCCCCGGGCTCTCCCGACGCCCGCTCTCGTAGTCGGAGATCACCGACGAGGAGACGTCGAGCTGCTCGGCGAGCTCGGTCTGTGAGACGTCGAAGTCGGTCCGCCACTTCCGAAGCGTCGCTCCGGGGTCGTCGCTGAGCGTTATTTCGCCGGCGATCCGGCGAGAGAGCTCCTCGCGTGCGTCGCTCATTAGGCGGTCCGAGGGCGGAGCGCCGCAAAAGGCTACCGAAAGCGGGGTTCGTCGGACGTCGACACTTCTCCCGAGATCGACGTCCATCTGGCTCGACGTCCACCGGCCCCACTTCTCCCGGCTCGACGTCGAATCCGGAGCGGCCCCGCGAGCGGGGTCACTCCACGTACAGCGAGTAGACGATGACGCCGAAGCCGACCGCGGTCAGCAGGCTGTTGATCGCGATCCCCGCCGCCAGAGACGCGCCGATGATCTGGTGAGAGACGCCGCCGATCAGCGCGCCGATCGTCACGATCCCGAAGCCGAGCCCCAGCGCGCGCAGCGAGGGGTCGCCGGTCCGGCCGTACGCGCGGAGCGCGTAGTAGGTGATGCTGCCACCGAGCACGAGGATGGCGGTCTTTGCCACGATGATGGCGAGGTCGATGTGCGTTGTCATGTTTCCTCTCGCAGTTCCGACCACAGGTCGGCCAGCCGTTCGTCCCGCGTGCGCTCCGGACGGGAGAACTCGACGGTGAGATCGCGCGACTCGTCCGCCTCGTCGTCCGCGTGGTCGATCGAGACCGTCACGGAGTCGAACGAGACGGAGTAGCGCGTCGTGTGTTGCCCGTCGCGGCGGATGTCCGTCGACTCCCGGAGCAGGGAGGCGTCGGTGAGCTTCTCCAGCTTCCGATACGTCGTCGACAGGGGGATGTCGCACTCCTCGGAGAGGTCGCTCGCCGTCTTCGGCTCGGTGAGTGCCGTCACGATCCGGCGCGCGGCGTCGTCGGCCAGTGCGTCCAGCACGTCGTCGACCGACGGCGGATCCTCCTCGCGCGACGGGTCCCGCACCATGTTCCCCAGTTGGGCCCCCCCGTGTCTTAAACCATCGAACTTCGGCCCGGCCGCGGTCGCGACCGCAACCGCATCCGTCACGCGGCCGGACGCGGCCCGTTTTTGTGGGTGGGCGGCGTACAACGGACCGATGGACTCGTGGAAGCGCCGCGTCGTCGGGTACTTCGCCTTCGTCCTCTTCGTGCTGATCTTCACCGCGATCGCCTACCGATACGGGATGCGGGTGTACGAGGGCGACCCGCGCACGATGATCGAGGCGCTGCGCTTCTCGATCGAGATGTTCACCACCACCGGATTCGGCGGCGACGCGCCCTGGGAGAGCCAGCAGTTGAACGCGTTCATCGCGGTGATGGACCTCGTCGGGATGGTCCTCCTGATCGGCGCGCTGCCGGTCGTGGTGACGCCGCTGTTGGAAGAGGCGTTCTCGACGAGCGCCCCCACGTCGGTGGACGGAGCGCTGTCGGGTCACGTCGTCGTCTGTTCGGACACCTCCCGGTCGATGGCGCTCATCGAGGAGTTCGACTCCAGGGACATACCGTACGCGATCGTCGAGCCGGACAACGACCGAGCGGTACGGCTCCACGAAGCGGGGCAGACCGCGATCCGTGCCGACCCGGAGTCGACGGACGGGTTGGCGGCCGCGAACCTGCCCGACGCGCGGGCGCTGATAACGGACGTCTCCGACAAGGTCGACGCGAGCATCGTGCTCGCCGCGAAGGAGCTGTCGCCGGAGGTGCGGGTCATCAGCATCGTCGAAGACCCGGAGCGCGAGCGGTACCACCGCCTCGCCGGCGCGGACGAGGTGCTCTCGCCGCGGTCGCTGCTCGGCGAGAGCCTCGCCGCGAAGGTGACGACCGCGCTGCAGACCGATCTCGGCGAGGCGGTCGCCATCGGCGACTCGCTGCAGCTCGCGGAGGTGTCGGTCCCGCACGGGAGTCCGCTGGCCGGGTCGGCCCTCGGCGATAGCGGGATCCGCGAACGCGCCGGCGTCAACGTCATCGGCGTGTGGTTCAACGGCGAGTTCGACGCGGCGCCCCCGCCGGACGCGACGCTGTCGGCCGGGACGGTCCTGCTCGTCTCCGGGCGGCCGGATCAGCTGGAGCGGCTCGTCGAGCTGACGAACTCCGCCACGCGGCGATTCGGCGCGGGCGAGACCGTGGTGATCGGGTACGGGCAGGTCGGCCGGACCGTCGCCGAGACGCTCGAAGACGCCGACCTCCCGGTCACGGTCGTGGACCGGGCGGACGCCGAGGGCGTCGACGTGGTCGGCGACGCGACCGATCCGGAGACGCTGCGGGCCGCGGGCGTCGAGTCGGCGCGGACCGTCGTGCTCGCGCTGCCCGAAGACACCACGACGGAGTTCACGACGCTCGTGATCCGCGATTTAGCGCCGAACACGCAGATCCTCGCACGGGTCGAGGAGGCCGCGAGCGTCCGGAAGATGCACCGCGCGGGCGCCGACTACGTGCTCTCGCTCGCGACCGTCACCGGCCGGATGTCCGCCTCGACCGTCATCGAGGGACGCGACGTGCTCTCCCTGGACCAGCAGGTGGAGGTCGTCAAGAGCCGCGTGCCGCGGCTCGTCGGGCGGACGGTCGGCAGGGCGAACGTGCGCGAGGCGACCGGCTGCACCGTCATCGCGGTCGAGCGCGACGGAGAGACCCTGACCGAGATCGGTCCCGACACGCGGATCGGCGACGGCGACGAGCTCGTCGTCGTCGGCACCGACGAGGGGATCCGGGAGTTCGAGCGCCGGTTCGCGTGACCCCGCTCGCCGGTTCGCGTGACCCCGCTCGCCGGTTCGCGCTGACTCGCGTGCCGGTCCCCGCGGCCGCGTTCGCCGCTCCCGGCGAATCCGTGCGCGGGGCCGTCGCGTCCCGTCCGACCCGTCACGCGCCGCCTCGGGACCGAGTCGAGTCGAACGGTTCAAGTATTCGCTGGCTGTTCGTACCTGTATGAAAGACCAGGGACGCTCCACGCGCAAGCGGACGGGCGGCCGACTCAAGCACGCCTCGAACAAGAAGCGCCACCAGCTCGGCCGAGAGCCCGCCGAGACCACCGTCGGCGAGACGCGGGTCCAGTACATCGACTCCCGCGGCACGGAGCGGAAGGTCCGCGCGCTCTCGACGAACGTCGCGCAGGTCGCCGACGGCGGCGAGGTCAGCGAGGCCGAGATCGAGAACGTCGTCGACAACCCCTCGAACGTCAACTACGCCCGACGGAACATCGTCACCAAGGGCGCCGTCATCGACACGTCCGCCGGCCGCGCCCGCGTCACCTCGCGTCCCGGCCAGACCGGGCAGGTCAACGCGGTCCTCATCGACTGAGCCCGTTCGCTTTCTGAACGTATTTACCGTTCGACGACGACGAGCGACGCGTGTACCTCGGCGTCGACGAGGCCGGCAAGGGGCCCGTGCTCGGACCGATGGTCTCGGCGGCCGTGTTCGCCGACCCGGCGAGCCTCCCGGCCGACGTCGACGACTCGAAGCGGCTCTCCCCCGAGCGACGCGAGGCGATGGCCGAGACGATGCGCGGAAGCGACCGCGTCGCGGTCGGGGTCGCGTTCGTGGAGCCCGCGGAGATCGACCGGCCCGACACCGACATGAACACGCTCACGGTCCGCGGGCAGGCGCGGGCGGTGCGAGCCGCGCTCGGCGAGATAGCGGGCGTCACCGGCGTGGAACGTCCGGCGGAACCGGTCCGCGTCGTCGCCGACGCTGGAGACACCAGCGAGGCGCGGTTCGCGCGTCGGCTCGGTGCGTTCGCCGAGGGCGGTGACGACCTCGGCGGTAACGATACCGGCGGCGGTGACCCCGAGGACGGCGGAAGAGTGGTCGTCGACTCCGAGGGCGACGAGTCCGCCGCCCTCCCTCCGGTCGACGTCGAGGCCTTCCACGGCGCCGACGAGGCCGACCCGGTCGTCGGCGCGGCGAGCGTGGTCGCGAAGGTCGCGCGCGACGACCGGATGGCGGCGATCGACGACGGGTATCCGGGATACGAGGCCGTCGGGAGCGGCTACCCGAGCGACCCGACGACGCGGTCGTTCCTGCGGGCGTACGTCGCCGACAACGGCGACGTCCCGGAGTGCGCGCGCCGGACGTGGTCGACTTGCGACGACGTGTTGGCGGCCGCCGAGCAGTCGGGGCTCGACGACTTCTAGACGAGCGCCGAGACGGCCTCGCTCACGGCGCCGATGAACGTCTCCCAGACCGAGAAGCCGGCGACGATCGAGAGGACGGTGTCCGCCCCGAAGAAGGCGAACAGCACCGCGGACGCGATGTGTGCGCGCCGCACGTCGAAGCGGTGGGCGAACGTGTGGAAGAAGTACGCGTTGGCGAGGCTGATCGGAACGATCGCGAGCATCTCGCCGACCCATATCGCGGAGGTCGCCCCGTACTGCACCGCCAGCCCGATCGTGACCAACTGCGTCTTGTCGCCGAACTCGCCGGTGGCCATGAGCACGAATATCGGGAGGAAGCCGCCGAACGACCCCTCGTACCGGTCGAGCGGACCGGGGAGCGAAACCGAGTCGAGGTCGGCGTAGTCGGCGTCGGCCGCCGAGGAGTCCGGCGTCTCGGCGCCGGCGGCCGGTGGCTCCGTGCCGCCGTCGCTGGACGCGACCCGTCCGGGGTCGCGATCCGGCATCGACCGGTACAGCAGGTACGCGAACGCGAAGAACAGGGCCGCGGTCACGACGTCGAGGACCACCCCCGGCAGCGCCGACTGCAGCGCCTGCCCGAAGACGATCTCGATCGCGGTCCACCCGGCGAACGCCGACGCGGCGGCCGCGACGACGACCTTCGGGTCGTAGCGCGTCGACAGCGCGGCGATCATGAACTGAACTTTCTCGCCGGGGAGCACGGCGATCTGGGCCACGAACGCGACGATCAGTATCTCCGAGTAGCTCATGCGTCCCCCGATCCCCCGCACTCGCCGGTCGCGGCGGTCCGATCGCGAGCGCCCGCCTGTCCGGCGTCCGTCGTTCCGGTCCGCGGATCGGTCCGCGGATCCGTCCGGTCGATCGGTTCGGGGCGGTCGTCGGTCGTCACGTGGCGGTTAGATCGGTCTAAAACAATAGTTTGTCGGCTCTCGATTCGCGCCGGCGATCCGCACGCGACGCGGAGCGGCACCGCGTCGCTCCCGCGTCCCCTCACCGGATCGTCAGCAGACGGCGGAGGATGTCCCCGTAGGCGGGCCGGGTGATCAGGACCCCGATCAGGACGCCGAGGATGGTGAAGATCGCGAACCCGGAGAGGTCCCCGAGCGAGAGCACCATCAGCGGCGACATCGCGACGATCGTCGTCGCGGCGGCGGCGCCGATGACCCAGAAGGCCCGGCGGAACCGGGAGTTGAACACCTTTCGTGAGTTCACCTCGCCCTCGCTCATCACCTCGTCGGCGATGATCACCAAGTCGTCGACGCCTGTCCCGACGACCGCGATGAAGCCGGCGATGACCGCCAGCTCTATCGGATAGCTCACGAGCGCGGCGAAGCCGAGCAGGGCGTACACCTCCGCGAGCGCCGTGACGATCATCGGCAGCGCCACCGCGGGCTCGCGGTAGCGCAGGAACACCATGCCCGCGACCGCGAACACCGCGAGGATCCCCGTCACCAGCGAGTAGTTCTTGTAGTTCTCCCCCTGCGCGGCCGAGATGGTGCTGGAGGTCCCCTCCCCGCTGATGTCGAGCTCGGCCGGCAGCGCGCCGGCGCGCAGGTTGACCGATATCTCCTGCGCCGTCGTGAATTCGGGCGTGGTCAGCTCGAAGTTCGGGGTGTCGGCCCACGAGCCGCTCGCCATGCTGTCGGCGAGCCCCGGGTCCATCCCGAAGGAGTTGACGACTTCGCCGTCGACCGTGAGCAGGAGGCAGGGGTTGGAGTTCCCCAGTTCGCCCGTCTCGGGGTTGTACTCGCAGCGGTCCGCCTGGGACTGGTACGCCGAGGCGAAGCCGCGGTCGGCGACGGCCTGCTGGAACTGCTCCGCGGGCGACGGCTGGCCGTCGGAGGCGGTGTTCCTGACCGTCACGGGGACGTACGATCCCGTGCCGCGGTCCCGCTGCGACGCCGTCCCGATGTTCTCGAAGTCCTCCTGCGTGAGCACCGCTTCATCGACGGCGGTGCCGTTATCGCTCGGATACGCGATGTCGATCTGGACCGTCCCCCGCTCCTGCAGCAGCGAGACGACGTCGCTCCGGCCTTCGCCAGGCACCTCGACGAGCATGAAGTACTCGCCGGTGAGCGACTGGACCTGCTGGACGCTCCCGCCCGAGAGCCCCGCCTCGTTGATCTTGCCCTCGATGATGCTCTGGGTGAGGTCGCGGGTCTCTGCGGTTACGCCGGGGCGGATGCTCTCGTAGGAGTAGCCCGAGGCGTCCATCGCCGCGCGGAACTCCTCCTCGCTCACGGACGGGTCGGTGACCTCGACGGCCTGCTCGTCCTCGCCGAAGCTCGATCCGACGTCGCGGAGCTGCACCCCGTCGAGCTCGTCGGCGACGGCCCGTTCGACCGCCGGGGGATTGTCGCCGGCGAAGTCGACGCCGGTGGCGGTGTACCCCTTCAGGGGGGCCCGGACGCGGGTGCCGCCCTCCAGGTCCAGCCCGTACTGGAGGTTCGTGATTCCCTGGCTCGCCTCGCTCTGGTTCTCGCCCGGCGCGGTCTCCGGGGCGAACTGCGGGGCGAACAGCGCGACCGACGCGCCGACCACGACGACGACGAGCAGCAGGATGCGCCAGTTGTTCTTGATCGGTTCCAACATCAGCGCTTCACCCCCTCGAACTTGTACCAGCGGAGCAGCGAGACGTTCAGCAGGTACGTGTTCATCAGGTCGGCACAGAGGCCGACCGCGAGGATGATCCCGATGTTCCGCAGCAGGTCGACGCCGAAGAGGGTCGCGACGATCGCCATCACGATCATCGCGGCCATCGACGTGAGCGTCATCGTGACACCGGTCCGCATCGCGCGGCTCACCGACTCGTAGAAGTCGCCCGTCCGGCGTAACACGGAGTTGTTCAACAGGATGTCGGAGTCGACGCTGTACCCGATGATCATCAGGAGCGCCGCGATCGTCCCGAGCGTCATCTGGATCCCGAGCAGGTTCATCACCGCGACCGGGATGACCAGGTCGGAGAACGCCGAGGCGACCACCGCGAGCGAGGGGATGAACGTCCGGAACAGTGCGAACACGAGCACGCTCATCCCGAGGAACGCCAGCGCGACCCCGAACACCGCGGTCCGGGCCGTGTCGCTGGCGAAGCTCGGCGACACCTGGTCGACCGCGGTCGTGGCGAGCCCCGCGTCGTCCGCCTGTTGCGCGAGCTCGTCTGCCAGTCCCTCGGGGTCCTCGTCGGCCGCGCGGAAGGTGACGACGTACACGTCGTCGGCGGGGATCGACCGGATCGAGTCGGGCCGTCTGTCCAACTCTGTTTCGATGCGTTCCTCGACGTTACCACCGTCGTCGGCGATCCGGAGCTCGACGCCGCCCGTGAACGCCAGTCCCAGGTTCGCCGGCGCTCCCGTGACGAGATACCATCCCAAGATGATCGCGAGCGCGAGAACGAGGACGGCGAGCGGGATCGCCACAAGCTGCCGGTTCGAGTACTCGGTGTAGTTGACCTCCGGTGCCTCGATCGCTACCATAAATACCGGTTCCTGCGCGGGCGCGAATAAGCCTTCTCACTCGGCCGCGAGCCGGCGCGTTCGGTCGGTCGCGCTCGGGCGAGCGCGGCGCGGATCGCCGAAACGAACTAACCGAACGGCGTGTTACCATCACCCATGAGTACACCCGAAGCGGCCCGCGTCGTCCTCTCGTATCCCGAGGGGCTCAGCGACTGGGGCCGCGACCAGATCGAGACGGACCGCTACCGGTCGTACTTCGCGCGGGTCATGGACGATGTCGCGGTCGGCGACGTCCGCGAGGAGTTCGTCGACGTCGGGTGCTGCGGAGACAGCCTCGACGTGCCGTTCCGCGTGGAGCGGATCGAGGTCGACGGCGACCCGGTCGACGCGGCGGCCGTGACGGCCGAGACGACCGTCGACTACGAGGCGCGTACCGGCGACGTCGACGGCGGCTGGCGGGTACAGAGCGCCGCCGGTCCGTCGGACCCGGCCGCCGGAGTCGACTGAGTCAGGGCATGTAGCGCACGCTGACCACGCCCGGCTCCGACCGGATCTCGACGCGGTTCACGCCGAGCCGGGCGGCGCGGGAGAGCGTCGCCTCGCGGTCCTCGATCACGTCGGCGACCGCGCTCTCGGTGTCCGACTCGGGCGGCGTCAACACGTGGACCTCGCCCTCGCCCGCGCGCGGCTCACGGGCGAGCTCTCCCGTCGGCGTCTCCGCCGCGAGCTCGCGCTCGTGGACGGTGGGCGGCTCCTCGCTCTCCTCGATCGAAAGGCGTCGGCGCTCCGCGACGTCGATCACCCGATACGTGACCTCCATCGGCGGATCGGGCGCGACGGTGGCCTCGACCGCATCGTCGGCCTCGAGTCCGGGGTTCGAGCTCAGCGTGTGTACCTGTCCGTCGTGGACGTCTTTCAGCACCGCCGAGCCGCTCTCGACGTGCGTGACGAGGAACGTGCTCTCCTTGCCGTCCGTCGGCTCCGTCCCGTCGGCGTCGTCCGGCCCATCCGCGTCGGTGCGCTCCGGCTCATCGGTCATTGCTCCGTGGTAGGTGGCCGACCCTTTTCGGGGTTTCGAGCCGCGTCAGTCGTCGTCGACCGGTGGGTCGTCCGCCGAAGTCGGGGGTTCGCCCGCGCTGTCCGCGTTGTCGGCCGCGCCGTCGCCGGTGACACGGAGCCGGTAGTGGATCGCGAACACGGTGACCGCGGCGGCGGCCGGGGGGACGAAGCCGGCGAGCCGCGGGAGCGCGTAGAGGGCGTTCACGACCGCGGACTCGGTCGGGTCTCGCAGCGCCGCCGGCGCGGAGATCACCATGCCGACGTACAGCGACAGGAGGAACAGGAAGCCGCCGTACGCCATCTTCCGGTCGTATCCCGACCGCACGGGGTCGCCGCGGCGGTGGCGACGCGCGACGAACAGCAGCGGCGCCAGCAGCGGCGCGACCGCGGCGAAGCCGGCGATAACGTACAGCGACCGCGAGAACAGGAACGTTCCGCTCTGCACGTCGGCAGTCTCCGCCATCCAGACGACGAGCGCGAGGGTGACGACTGTCGCGATCAGCCCGGCTGTGAGCGCGCCGACCACCCCGTAGACGCGCATGGTCCACGACTCGGTGTGCCGGATCGCGTAGGGGATCGCGCCGAACACCCCGCGGTAGCTGTCTGCCATCGACGCAGATAGGGCCGACGCCGAATTAAACCCCTCGTCGGCGGACGTGGGATTTTAAATTCTCGCGACGGAAGCGTCTCACGTGGGCCTGTACGACGCGTATCTCGCCGTCCGCCACCGACTCCACGACGGGGACCCCCCCGAGCACGTCGCGATCGTCATCACGGAGCGGGACCTCCTCGCCGACGGCGCGTTCGACACCCTCTCCGAGGCGCTCGGGTGGGCGCTGGAGTACGGCGCCCGGCGCGTCACCGTCTCGGTCTCGGTGCTCGACGAGTCAGTGGTCCCGACGCTCGCGAGAGAGCTCCGGCGGCTCGACGCGCCCGCCCCGTTCGTCGTTCGCGGGCCGGACGACGCCGACGGGGAGCAGAGCGCAGGCGGCGAGGCGAGTGGCGCGGACGGCGCGGCGGGTGGCGCGGACGGCGAGGCGGGTGGCGCAGACGGCGACGACGCCCCCATCAGAATCACCGTCGGACTCGGCGGAAAGGCCGAGTTCGCGGCCGCGGTCCGCGAACTCGCGAGCGACGTCGACGTCGGCGAGCTCGATCCGGCGTCGATCGACGCGGACGACGTCGCCGACCGGCTCGTGTTCCCGGAGGAGCCGGACCTCGTTATCAAGACGGGCGCGGAGCGGCTCTCCGACTTCGCGATCTGGCAGTCGGTGTACGCCGAGCTCTACTTCACGGACGTGAACTGGCGCGACTTCAGGCGCCGCGACTACCTGCGCGCGGTCCTCGACTTCCAGGACCGACAGCGGCGGTTCGGACGGTAGCCGGGTCGGCGCGGGAAGAGCGGTCGAGCCCTACCAGACGAAGCGGAACAGGATCGTGAACGTGACGAGCGCGCCGACGGTCGAGAGGATCGGAACGACGTTCTGCATCAGGACGACGCGCGCGCTCGTGCTCGGGTTGAACAGGTCCGACGCCGAGGGGATGTCGGTCGGGTCGCCCTCGCCGATCTTGCCCGTCCCGTCCGCCTTCAGCGCGCCGACGGACACCTTCGGCTCCTTCTCGCCGCTGATCCCCTGCCGCACCGTGACGGTCCGGGTCGCGCGCCCCCAGCCGAGCCCGACGATCGACATCGTCGCGATGATGACGAACGACGCCGGGATCCCGACCGCCGAGAGGCTGATGACGATCCCGGAGGAGACGCAGGCGACGACGATCGCCGCGGTCAGCGGGAGGTCGGTGATGTCGTTGCCGAGCGTGTCGAGCGTCCGCCGGGCGATCGTGAACGCGCCGACCGCGACGGCGGCGCTCCCGAGCAGGATCATCGGCGTCATCTCGACGTTGTCGAGCGCGACGAGGGGCGCGATCGCGTTCGCGATGTTCGAGGTGCCCGACGAGAACGCCATCAGACAGCCGATGGCGATGACGACGAATCCGCCGAAGAGCTCGCGCCGGGTCGTGTTCGGGCCCGCCACCGGCTTCGGGACCAGCCCGGAGCGGTCGAACTCGAACAGCGCCCCCTCGGTGCTGTCTATCGCCACCCAGTTGTCGATGGCCGGGTAGAAGTAGCGCCCCACGACGCCCGACACCCAGAAGCCGATGATGGGCGCGACGATCCACCAGATGGCGATCTCGCCCATCACCGCCCGGTCGAGGGTGCCCGTCGCGAGCCCGAGACCCGCGATCGCCCCGACGGCCGTCATCGACGTCGACGCGGGGACGCCGGCGAAGTTCCCGACGAACAGCGCGCCGCCGATGAAGAAGAGGACCACGATGCTCGTTTCCAGCGTGAACACGTTCCCGCCGGTGACGAGGTCCTCCCCGAGCGTCGTCACGACGCGCTGTCCGAGCGTCCCGGCGCCGATGAAGAAGAAGATCGACATCAGCGCCGCGGCGCCCGACTTCGAGAGCACTCCCGATCCGACGGCCGGCCCGAAGGCCGGACCGGTCGTGGCGCCGCCGATGTTGTACCCGACGAACGCCGCGACCACGAAGCCGACGAGAAGTAAGACCTCAATCATATACTCGCTACAACGACACACGTCCGGTTAAGCGGACAGGTTCGCGCCGAGGATAGCGGGCCGCTCTCCCGGCGGCGGTTCGTCGGATAGAGACGCCGGACACTGTCGGACGGAGTCAGGGCGGTGCACGACCGAAGGGAGTTCGTCGAACGGAGTGAGACGAACGTCGACTGACGGAGTCAGTCGGAAGTGCACCGGCCGAGATTTGAACTCAGAATCAGACGTGCTCGCTCACTCCGTTCGCTGCGCGCGACTGATAGCGTTCAAATCACTCGGCGATTTCTCTCACTACGTTCGAGAAATGCACCGGCCGAGATTTGAACTCGGGTTGCAACCATGGCAAGGTTGCGTGATACCACTACACTACCGGTGCGTGCTTCGCACCTGCAGATTGGTCGGAGGTTCACTTAAACCTGTCACATCGGGACGGCGCCGGGGTCGGACCGCTTCGCCCGCGCGGCTCACTCCGTCCGCGACGCCGCGATGTCCGCCCCGTGCGACCGGACGAGGGCGGCGAACGCCTTCGCCTCCGCGTCCGCCTGCATCGCGTCGTCCCGCCGGTCACGCACCCGTCGCTTGACCGTCCGCAGCGCGTCCGGCTTTCCGTCCGCGATGACGTCGGCGACCGCGCGCGGGTCGTCGACGACCCGGGAGACGAGCCCGGTCCGGAGCGCCTCGTCGGCGTCGAGGACGCGGCCCGAGAGCGCGAACTCGAGGGCGTCGCCCTCGCGCATCACCCGCGGGAGTCGGACCGTGCCGCCCCACGCCCCGAACAGGCCGAACTCGACGCCCGGCTCGGCGAACGTCGCCGCGGGCGTGGCGGCTCGGACGTCGGCCGCGAGCGCGAGTTCGACGCCGCCGCCGCGGGCCGCGCCGTCGATCCCGCAGACGACGACCGTGTCAGCCGCCGCGATCGCCGCGGCGGTGCGCTGTCCCCGCCGAGCGAACGACGCCGCGTCGGCCTCGTCGTCTCGGTCGAGGCCGGCGACGGCGTCGAGGTCGGCGCCGGCACAGAAGGCGTCGCCGGCGCCGCGAAGGTACGTGACGGGCGTTTCGGCGCGGTCGACGGCCCGCCGGAGCGCGTCTAGGTCCTCGGGACGGAGGGCGTTTCGCCGCTCCGGGCGGTCGATCGTGACGACGCGGACGCGGCCGTCGGTGCTGGTGCGGATCACGCCGTCGTATCCCGGCGGTTTCCAAAGGTCTTTGCCCTTCGCTCGACTACCTCGTGGCAATGGACGATGCCGCGCGAGCGCGTGAGGCCGCTCACGAGGCGCTCGCGGACGTCGAGCCCGAGCAACTGCGCGAGGCCCTCGAGAGCCGTATTCTGGACGCCGCCGTGACGCCCGGTGTTCTGGCGCTCGTCACGGCCCGGGCGGTCGACCCCGACGTGCGCTCCGACGAGCTCGTCGACCGGGCGGCGGGCGTGCAGCTCATCTACGAGGGACTGCGGCTCACCCGCACGGTGGCCCACGAGGAGCCGTGGCTGACCGCGCCCACCAGCGAGACCGACATCGACGCCGACATGGACGTGCTCACGGCCGACGTGCTCGTCTCGCGCGGCTTCTCGCTGCTGGCGTGTACCGACGCGGCCGGCGCCGCGGTCGAGGTCGTGCGCGCGTTCGGCCGAGACCAGACGCTCCGCGACCGCGATGGGACCGACCCCGCCGCGGCGGCCGCGCTCGACCGGAACCTGGAGGTCGACGCCCTCGAACTGGCGGTCGTCGCCGGCACCACGGCCGTCGGCGGCGACCCGCCGGAAGAGCTACTGACGTACGCCCGCGAGCTGGCGGCCGACTACGACGGCGAGTTCCCGCCGCCGGGGCGTGCGCTCCCTGACGCGACCGCCGACCGGATCGCCGACATCTCGGACCGCGCCGTGAGCGCGACGGACCGGTAAGACGGACCGGGAAGGCGGACCGAGAATGCGGACCGGGAAGGCGAATCCCGACCCCGCGACGGCGTCGCCGGCGTCCCCTCGGATCGGGCGACGACTCGGCGGCGGATCGAAACCCATAAAGTCGAATCCGGTCAACGACTGATTGCGTGCCTGGGTAGCTTAGCGGTAAAGCGCGTCCTTGGTAAGGACGAGACCCCGAGTTCAAATCTCGGCCTAGGCTCTTTCTCCGGTTCGTTCCCGCGCGAACACGGTCCCGTCCGCGACGCGGTCGGCCCCGCTCTGCCCCGCGGCGACCGTGCGACCGTCGTCGTGGCGGGATTCACTACGGTTATGATGTGGGCCGCAGTACCACGACCATGGACCTCGACTCCGTCTCGACCGTCACCGTCGACTCGTACAGCACGCTCGTGGACATCGGCTCGCAGGAGGCGGTGCTGGAAGCGCACGTCGACGGCCTCGACGACGCCGAGAGCGTCTCGCAGCTGTGGCGCGCGCAGTACCTCCAGTACTCGATGATCGCGAACGACATCGACGCCTACCGGCCGTTCTGGGAGCTCATCGGACAGGGCCTCCGATACGCCCTCGAAGCGAACGGACACGACGTGCCGGAGGCGACCCGCGACGAGATCCGGCGCACGGTGTACGAGGACGAGCTGTCGATCTTCGACGACGTTCGGGACGGGATCGGGCGGATCGCCGACCTGGGGTACGAGGTGTACATCGTCTCGAACGGCTCGCCCGAGATGCTGGAGCACCTGGTCGCGGCGGCGGACCTCGGCGACGTCGTGACGGACGCGATCAGCGCCGACGAGGTGGAGACGTACAAACCGGAGGCGGGGATCTACGAACACGCGGCGGAGCGGACCGACACGCCGATCGGGGAGATACTGCACGCCTCCGGCGGCGGGATGCGCGACGTCTGGGGCGCGAAACACGCCGGCATGTCGACCGCGTGGGTCTCCCGCCCCGGGGAGACGCTCCCGACGGAGGAGCTGGGTTCCGAGCCGGACCTCGTCATCGAGGGGTTCCACGACCTCGCGGACCGGCTCGAGTGAGCGGTCCGGTCCTGCCGATCAGGACGCTTTCGACGGACGCCGCGGGCGTCGCGGGCGACCGACGGCTCGCGCAGTCGCAACGCCGATACCCGTGGCGGACCACGGTCCGGCCATGACCTTCGCCGACCTGTTCGAGCGGGCCGCCGACCGCGACGCGACCGAGGACGCGGTGCGCGTCGCGCTCGCGGATCGCCGATCTGGCTCCGGGAGCGGGGGAGAGTCCGACGACGGCGACGCCGAGAGCGACGCCGACGTCTCCCCCGCCGACCGCGAGCCGAGCCCCGCCCGCGTCGTCGCCGACGCGGACGTCCTCGCGACGGACCTCCTCGTCGGCGGCGCGGCCCGCGAGGCGCTCGACGCGCTTCGCGCGCACTCGTGGACGACGCTCGTCGCCAGCGACGCCCTGCTCGACGACGCCGAGGCGGTGATCGCCGAGATCTCCGACGCCGACCTCGCGGCCGACTGGCGCGACGCGGTCGAGGCGTGGCGCGAGCCGACGGCGCATCCCGCGGGCGACCACCCTGCGCTGGCGTCGGCGTACCGCGGCGCCGCGATGCAGGTCGTGAGCCTCGACCCGTCGCTCACGGGGGCGGAGGCCGCCGCCGGGCTCCGCGACCGCCTCCCCGTGAGCGTCCGGGAGCCGCGGGCGTTCGCGGCGGTGTTCTCAGCCGAGAACCTCTATCCCGAGGCGGTCGGCGGCGAGTATCCGGGGCCGGACCGCGACCCGCGCTCGATGGCTCCGGTCGGACGCGGCGAGGACCAGCACCGATAAACGACCGCCGCCCCGACTGACGGTAATGAACGATTCGGACGCGACCGCGGGAGAGGGGGGCGGCACAGAGGGGCTCGCCGAGGGCGACGCCCCCGAACTGCCGGCCGACCTCGGCGCGGTCCGCGAGGCGCTCGTGGAGTGGTACGAGGCCGACCACCGCGACTTCCCGTGGCGGCGCACCGAGGACCCCTACGCGGTCCTCGTCAGCGAGGTGATGAGCCAGCAGACGCAGCTCGATCGGGTGGTCCCCGCATGGGAGGACTTCCTCGACGAGTGGCCGACGACGGTCGACCTCGCCGCCGCCGACCGCGGCGACGTGGTCGCGTTCTGGTCCGACCACTCGCTCGGCTACAACAACCGCGCGAAGTACCTCCACGAGGCGGCCGGACAGGTGGAAGAAGAGTACGGAGGAGAGTTCCCACGGTCGCCCGGCGAACTGCAGGAGCTGATGGGAGTCGGCCCGTACACCGCGAACGCGGTGGCGTCGTTCGCGTTCAACGACGGCGACGCGGTCGTCGACACCAACGTGAAGCGCGTCCTCCACCGCGCGTTCGCGGTGCCGGACGACGACGCGGCGTTCGGTCGGGTCGCCTCGCGGGTCATGCCCGACGGCGAGTCCCGCGTGTGGAACAACGCGATCATGGAGCTCGGCGGCGTCGCCTGCGGCACGACCCCGCGCTGCGACGAGGCGGGCTGCCCGTGGCGGGGGTGGTGTCACGCGTACGAGACCGGCGACTTCACCGCGCCCGACGTGCCCGAGCAGCCGAGCTTCGAGGGGAGCCGGCGGCAGTTCCGGGGGCGCGTGGTCCGGACGCTCGGCGAGTACGACGAGCTGCCGCTCGACGAGCTCGGACCCCGGATCCGGGTCGACTACGCGCCCGACGGCGAGCACGGGCGAGAGTGGCTCCGCGGGCTCGTCGACGACCTCGCCGACGACGGGCTGGTCGACGTGGACGAGGGAGACGACTGTGCGATCGTTCGCCTGCGGGACTGAGTCCTCGGCGTGCCCGCTCGCCGCCCGGAGAGGTGCCGAACGTGTGAACCGTCACCCGTTTATCACCGGAGCCGGAACGAACGGGTATGAGCGAAACCGTCGACTCCGACCTCTACACGCGGACGAAGGCCCTGCTGGAACCGGGCGACATCGAGCTTCTTGGCTGTATCGTCCACACGACGCTCGGCGGCCAGGAGGACTTGGAGATGCACGATCTCACGGTCGCCGCCAACGACGTCATCGCCGACCACGCCGACAAGGGCGAGGCGTACATCGAGGCCGGCAACGACGACACGAACTTCTCGTCGAACCAGTTCCAGGGGCTCACCCTCGACGGCGAGGAGTTCGTCTGGGAGTGCCAGCAGCTCCTCCGTGACGGCACCTTCGACCTGGTGTTCTACTACGAGGCCGGCGTCGATCAGGAGGCGCTCGCCGCGGACCTGACCGCGCTCGATAACGTCGACCGCGTGACGCAGGTTCCCTGACGCGGCGGTGCATCCGCCCCTACCCCTGCGCCCGTGAGCGAAACCGTCCTCATCCCCGGCGGCCGCGACGTTCGAGCCACGCTCGACACCGCCGCGAGCGACGGGAGTCGCGCCGACGCGGTCGTCGTCGCCTGTCCCCCGCACCCGCAGCAGCGCGGCCGCCGCGGCGACGAACGACTGACCGCCGTGAGCGACGCGCTGACCGGCCGCGGGATCGACTGCCTCCGGTTCGACTACGGCGACTGGGACGAGGGGTACGGCGAGAGCACGGACGCCGACAACGCGGTCGCGTGGGCGGCCGAGCGCTACGAGCGGGTAGGCTTGTTCGGCTTCTCGTTCGGGGCGGCGGTCGCGCTCGTGACGGCCGCCTCGCGCCCCGGTCTCGCCGGCGTCTGCGCGCTCGCGCCGACCGCTCGGCTGAATCCCGACGTGGACGCGGTCGCGGCGCTCGACGACCTCGTCGACCTCAGCGTGCCGACGCAGGTCCTGTACGCGACCCGCGACTCGACGGCGGACTGGGAGCCGGTCGTCGAGCGGGCGAAGGAACTGGGAATCGAGACGAAAACGTTCGAATCGGACCACTTCTTCGTGGGGCGCTCGGGGGACGTGGGTGAGGCGGTAGCGGCGTTCTTCGAGCCGCGGCTGGTGGCTGACGGTGAATAGAGGTTAGTCGGAAACCGCCGCGGTGCGACGAGCCCCTCGCCCGAGATTTTTATCCCGTTCGTCCCCAAGGCCATGGGTATGAGTTCGGCAGGTCCCCAAGGACTCCAAGCCGTCCCCGAAGAACTACAGGACCGCGAGTCGTGGCTGGATCCCTTCGACTGGTACGAGCGGATGCGCGAACGGTCGCCAGTCCGGTACGATCCCGACCGTCGAACGTGGGACGTCTTCCGGTACGAGGACGTGAAGCGCGTGTTGGACGACGACGACGTGTTCTCGGCGGACCCTCGGGAGGCGGACGACTTCGTCGAACCCGAAGGACCGGGGGAGGGGTTGATCCTCGACACGATGTTGTTCGAGGACCCGCCCCGCCACGACGAACTCCGAGGTGTCGTCGACGAGTGGTTCCAACCGCGGACGCTCGCCGACCGCGAACCCCACTTCCGAGAGCTGGCGGGCGAGTTGCTCGACGATGCCGTCGGGACCCACGGAGAGATGGACGTCGTCGAGGACCTCGCGTACCCGTTCCCGGTGACGGTGATCGCCGAACTGCTAGGAGTCCCGCCGTCGGACCGCGACCGGTTCAAGACGTGGTCGGACACGATCGTGGAGGCCGCAAGCGACGATGAGGGCGCGGACGCCTTCGCCGAACGCCAGCAGCAGACCCAGATGGAGATGGCCCAGTACTTCCTGGAAATGATCGAAGATCGCCGCGAGAACCCGCAAGACGATCTGCTCTCCGTTATCGTCACCGCCGAGTCCGACGCGGGGGGACGGCTCTCCCGCGAGGAGGCGCTCGGGATGTGCATCCTGCTGCTCGTCGCGGGGAACATCACGACGACGAACCTCATCGCGAACGCGGTGCGGTGTTTCGCCGAGGCGGACCCGGATCTGGTCGACGAGTTGCGCGGGGACGACCGCGCGCTCACGAGCGCCGTCGAGGAAGTGCTGCGATACCGGTCGCCGGTGCAGGCCATGAGCCGGGTCGCTACAGAGGACGTGACCATGCGCGGCGAGACCATCGAAGCGGGCGACCGGGTCATCGCTTGGATCGGCTCCGCGAACCGCGACGAACGCCGGTTCGACGCAGCCGACACGTTCCGACCTGACCGCTCGCCCAACCAGCATATCGCGTTCGGCCACGGCACCCATTACTGTCTGGGGGCACCGCTCGCTCGGCTCGAGGCCAAAGTCGGGCTCTCGGAGCTACTCGACCGCGTCGATCGCGTGCGGCTCACGGAGACGCCCCTCGAGCCGACGCGAAGTTCGTTCATCTACGGCGTCGAATCGCTACCGATCCGATACGACGAGAGACGGTAGATCGCCCGCCCGAAGCGACGGTGCCCCGTGCGGGACCGACCGTCGGTGTCGCCCGGTGA
Organism: Halorubrum sp. Ea1; assembly: GCF_002252965.1. NCBI lineage: Archaea > Methanobacteriati > Methanobacteriota > Halobacteria > Halobacteriales > Haloferacaceae > Halorubrum > Halorubrum sp. Ea1. The sequence goes on along the minus strand of NZ_NHPG01000067.1, from coordinate 3,199 downwards.
ACGAAGGGGCAGTTATAAGCCCGCCACAGACGACGATCGTGACCCGTGAGAACACTTCTCGATGAACTGAAGGGGCGGGTCGCGGATCTCGTACCGGCGCGAGCCTATCCCTTACTGAAGGGCGCGTACGCCTCGATATATTACGAACCGGATCGGGTCAAGACCCCTCACGCGAGGGACTCCGTCCCCGAGACGCTCTCGGAGGAACACGTCCGAGACGCCGAGGTCGTCCCGGCTCGAGAGGACATGCTGGAAGCGTTCCCGCGGGGCGGACGAGTCGCGGAGTTGGGGACAGACGAGGGGGATCTCTCCGAGAGGATTCTCTCGATAACGGACCCCGACGAACTGTACCTGATCGACGTCTGGGGGTCGAAGGAGTTCAGTGACCGGAGCGTGGAGGAGGTGGAAAACAGATACGCGGACCGGATCGCGGACGGAACCGTGGAAGTCCTGCCGGAGCGGCCGGACGTCGCGCTCGACCGCTTCGAGGACGGCTTCTTCGACTGGGTGTACATCGACACCACCCACACGTACGAGCAGACACAGAGGGAACTGGAGATCGCCAGGGAGAAAGTGAAATCCGACGGCGTCATGGCCGGACACGATTACTGCCTCGGCGACGTCCCCGCGGGGCGGTGGTACGGCGTCATCGCCGCGGTTCACGAGTTCTGCGTCGAGTACGAGATGAAGCTGACGCACCTGTCGCTGGAAACGCACGGCCACAGCAGTTTCGCGATAGAGCGGATCGACCCGTAGACCGGTCCGGTCGGCGTCCGTCCGACGCCCGGTCGGCGTTCCGTCTCAGTTGTAGCCGCGCCAGCGACGCCCGCACTCCTTGCACTTGAAGAAGCGCGTCGGCGGTTCGTCGGCGGCGCCGGTCTGTTTGATCGTGTACCACGCCTCGCCGTGGCCGCACTCGTCGCAGACCACGTCGGTCGCGGTCGGCTTCCCCTCGAAGTTCGCGCCCTCCTCCGTCTCGATCACCTCGTCGCCGGTCTGTTCCGTGGTCGACTCGAAGTCGGCGGCGAGCGCCTCGTCGCGCTCGGCGGTGCCGCCGCAGTCGTCGCTCTGACACACCATCTCGCCGTCGACGGAGACCATCATCGAGCCGCAGTCGTCACAGAACTGCATATATGTATCTCAGTAGGGTATCGAGCGGTTTAGCTCCCCTGACTGCGCTCGGTACGCGTATGCTGTTCGCTTAAAAACAGTCGGTGTCGACAGCGCGGTGAACGCTTCCAAAGCCCCAGCCGCGAGGCGGGCGCAGGCGACGTAAGCACTGGAAGGAGCGAGCACCGCGAGCGACTGAAGCGCGCAACGAGCGTGCGTCCGCCTCGCGACTGCCCCTTTGAGTCCCGCCCGACCGCACGGCACCGAACCTCACGCCTCCCCAGCCTCGTCGCTGGCGCGTTCCGCGCCAGCGACTCCCTCGCGCGTGCCCCTCGCGCCCTTATCAGGGCGCTCGGCGGCACGCGCCGCCGCACCGCCGTTCATTTATCAGTCGTCGCCGGTGTCTCCGACGCGCTCCCACGCGAGGTGGGCGACGATCCCGAGCAGGAACGCGACGCCGAGGTTCGTCGCCAACGCGACGAGACCGATCGCGACCGAGAGCGCGACGTTCTCGGAGTCGAGGGCGTTGCGCGCGAGCGAGACGGCGACGATCGCAAGGAGCGCGCCGAGCATCGCCACCGGGAACGCGCCGAGGAGGCCGGGCGTCGCGAACGGGACGGCGAGGAGGTAGCCGACGCCGAGGACGACGTTCGCGCCGCCGGTGCGCGCGCCGAACGCGTGCTTGCCGGCGACGCCGTCGCAGCCGTGACACATCGGGATCCCGCCGAGCGGCACCGCGAGCAGGTTCGTCGCGCCCATGCTCGCCGACAGCTCGTCCGGCGTCACCTCGGCGTCGAACAGGTCGGCGAAGAGGAGCGACGTCGCGAGCGCGGCGTTGCCGATCGTCATCGCGAGCTGCGCGACGACCCCGTCTGCGGTCGACCGGGTGACCGCCGCGGCGAGCCCCGACAGCGACGGGGTCGGCGGCGCCCCGGGCCACTGCGGCGCCGGCACGCCGACGGCCACGACCGCGATCGCGACGCCCGCGACCGCCACCGCGAGCGCGCTCGCCGTTCGGTGACCGGCGAGGGCCGCGAGCGCGGCGATCGCCACGCCGACGGCCGCGAGGAATGGGTCGCCGATCGCGAGGTCGACCCCGGTCTGCAGGAGGATCAGCCCGACCGCGAGCTGCACCCCGCGGATCACCGGCTCGCCGATCCAGCGCTCCACCCGCGCGAGCGTCCCCGTAAGCCCGATCGCAAGGAGGAGCCCTCCGAGGATCAGCCCGGCGAGCGCGAGCTCGGCGTACGTCAGCGCGCCCGCGATCGCCAGCGCCGCCAGCGCCTTCATCGGCTCGACGGACACCGGCAGTCCGTACCGGGCCCCCCAGACGATCTGGAAGACGCCGAAGCCGGCGAGCGCGTGCGGCAGCGACACGTCGGTCAGCAGCGCCAGCGCGACCACGAGCGGGATGACGGTAATCGAATCCCCTATCGCCCCGGTGAGCGCTCCCGGGCCGAACTCGATCCCGCGCCGGCGCGTCGCCTCGACGATTCCCACGATGTGAGCCGACTCGCGCCGAAGGCGCTTGAGAGTGTTCAGAAACCGTTGCCGGGATCGCTCGGCGTCGGCGTAACTGGTTTCAGTTCACTCGCCCGAGTCGAACGTCGGGTCCTCTTCGGAGACCATCGGGCAGTTCCGCACGCGGAACTCGTCGAAGCCGACCGCCTCGAGGATGCTCGTCCCCTCGTGCGCGCACGCCACCTCGGGCGGCGAGGTGAAGTGCGGGCACTGCTGGCAGTACGCCCGCTTGGAGACGACGTGTTCGGTTTCTCCGCCGCCGGAGACGAACGCCGCGTCTCCGAACGCGTCGCCATCCTCCGCGTCCGCGTCGAGGGACTCCCAGACGTCTTCCTCGGCCGGGCCGGCGACATCCATCCGCTCGAACGCGTCGTCGAGGTCGGCCCCGGAGTCGGCGGGACCGAGCTCGTCGAAGGGGTCGTCGCGCCGCGTGCCGGAGGCGTTTCCGGGCGGAGACGAGTCGGACCCGAGATCGACAGGGTCGGGGTCGACGGGGCCCCGCTCGACGTGGTCGTCGACGGAGTCGACGGTGGCTCCCTCGTCCGGGTCGTCTCCCGCGACGCCCGCG